>NZ_JBHWYY010000007.1:0-113171 GCF_042728595.1 Isoptericola sp. NPDC060185
TGCTGGTGGGGGGGGGGGGGGGGGGGGGGGGGGGGGGGGTGTTTTTTGTGGGGGGGGGGCCCCCCCGCCGGCGGGGGGGCGCGCCGCCCTCGACCAGGTCGCGTCGCTCACGGACGTGTCGGCCATCCAGTGGCACGACCGGCTCGTCCGCGGCCGCTGACGGCGACCGCCCGGCCCCGGGACGAGGCGGTCAGGACTGCTCGGCCATCCACGCGTCGCTGGCACGCTGCACGTCCGCGGCGGTGACGTCGTCGGCCACCTGCGCGAAGAACCAGCGCTGCCCGGCCGGGCAGCGCACCGCCGCCTGCCGGAAGCCGGGGAACCAGTCGCCGGGATCCTGCGTGCTCCGGGCGCCGGCCGCGACGGCGCGGGCGTGCGCGGCGTCGGCGTCGTCCACGTACAGGGTGAAGGAGCCGGTGGTCGGGCCGTCCGGCTGCGGCGCCACCGCGCCGTCGGCCGGGAACTCGGCGGCCACGGTGAAGGTGGACCACCCGGAGCCGGAGGAGATCCGCAGGTCCGAGTGGATGATCGCGTCGCCCGCGGTGATGACGTCGACCACCTCGGCGCCCAGCCCGGCGACGTAGAAGTCGATGGCGGCGCGCGGGTCGGCGACCGTGATGTTCGGGTGCAGGGGTGACAGGTCCATGGGGGCTCCCTCCAGCGGTGCTCCGGCCGGTGCCGGCTGACCCTCCCCATGCTGGTGTCGGAGGGTGGGGGCAGTCTTGGAGGAATGCGACAGGTGTTCGAATCCCGCCCGACGGCGTCGACCCGCGGCCTCGTCGACCCGGCCGCGGCCCGCGGCGGGTTCGCGCTGGTGCGACTCGACCCGGCGCCCGACGTCGCCGACCTCGTCGAGCGGCACTGGGTGGTGCGGTGGGACCTGCCCCCGGGGGTCGAGTTCACGCAGGTCGTCATCCCGCACCCGAACGCGAACGTGGTCGCCGAGGCCGACGGGTTCGCCGCGCACGGCATCCCCGGTGGGCTGTTCGCGCGCACGCTGCGGGGGTCGGGTGCCGTGCTGGGCACCAAGCTGCGGCCGGGCGCGCTGCGCGTGCTGCTCGACGGCCCGGACGCGCTGCGCCCCGGCCTGGTCGCGCCCGCGGCCGCGGCGCTGGCTGTGGCTCCCCGGGGCCCGACGGCGGCCGACGTCGACGCCGCGGGGCGGCGGGCGGTCGCCGCGGCCCGGGCCGGGGACGACGCGGGGGCCGTCGCGGCGGTCACGCCGCTGCTCCGTGCCGCGGCGGCAGCCCGGCGCACGCCGCGCGCGGCCGACGCGCTGGACCGCGTCGCAAGGGTGCTCGCCGCGGTGGTCTCCGGGGAGCTCGGGCCCGACGCCGGGGTGGCCGACCTCGCCGTGCTCGCCGGCACGACGCCGCGCTCCCTGCAGCGGCTGTTCGCCGGCTGGGTCGGCGTGAGCCCCAAGTGGGTGCTGCAACGCCACCGCGTGCACCTCGCGGCGGACATGGTCGCCGTCGACCCCGCGCGGCCCCTCGCGGAGGTGGCCGCCGCCGTCGGCTACTACGACCAGGCCCACCTGAGCACCGACTTCGCGCGCGCCCTCGGGATGCCGCCGGCCGCCTACGCGCGGCGCTGCGCGGCGTCGCGGGACGAGGTCGCGGCGCTCGCCGGCCGACGCCGGGGGACGGCCGGTCTGGTCGGCGCCGGGCGCGCATAGACTCGGCCCGTGGCGGGGCTGATCAAGCGGGAGGATGTCGAGGCGGTACGGGAGCGCGCGCGGATCGAGGAGATCGTCTCCGCGCACGTCACGCTCAAGCCCGCGGGGGTCGGGTCTCTCAAGGGGCTGTGCCCCTTCCACGACGAGCGCTCGCCGTCGTTCCACGTGCGGCCCGGCGTCGGGCGCTGGCACTGCTTCGGCTGCGGCGAGGGCGGCGACGTCATCTCCTTCGTGCAGAAGATCGACGGCATGGGGTTCACCGACGCCGTCGAGTTCCTCGCCGACCGCGTGGGCGTGCAGCTGCGCTACGAGGACTCCCGCACGGGCGCCGCGGCCGATCGCGGCCCGCGCGAGGAGCCGGGCAGGCGCCAGCGCCTCGTCGAGGCGCACAAGGTGGCCGCCGAGTTCTACGCCGAGCAGCTCTTCGGGCCGGGAGCGCAGGCCGGACGGGCGTTCCTCGCGGAGCGCAGCTTCGACCGCGCGGACGCCGAACACTTCGGCGTCGGCTACGCCCCGACGGGCTGGGACTCCCTGCTGCGCCACCTGCAGGGCCGCGGGTTCACGCAGGCCGAGCTGGTCGCCTCCGGGCTCGTCAGCCAGGGTCAGCGCGGCATCTACGACCGGTTCCGCGGGCGCCTCGTGTGGCCGATCCGCGACGTCACGGGCGCGGTGATCGGCTTCGGCGCCCGCCGCCTGTACGACGACGACCAGGGCCCCAAGTACCTCAACACCCCCGAGACGTCCCTCTACAAGAAGTCCCAGGTGCTGTACGGGATCGACCTGGCCAAGCGGTCGATCGCGCAGGGCAAGCGGGTGGTGATCGTCGAGGGCTACACCGACGTCATGGCGGCGCACCTGTCCGGCGTCGAGGCCGCCGTCGCCACCTGCGGCACCGCCTTCGGGGCCGAGCACGCCAAGGTGGTGCGGCGCCTGCTCGGCGACACCACGGCCGGCGGCGGGCTGCAGCTCGCGTCCGGGGCGTCGCTCGGCGGTGAGGTGATCTTCACGTTCGACGGCGACGCGGCCGGGCAGAAGGCGGCGGTGCGCGCGTTCGGCGAGGACCAGCGCTTCCACGCGCAGACGTTCGTCGCGGTGGAGCCGTCCGGCATGGACCCGTGCGAGCTGCGCATGGCCCGGGGCCCGGAGGCGGTGCGTGCGCTGGTGGACGGCCGTCAGCCCCTGTTCGAGTTCGTCATCCGCACCACCCTGGACACGTTCGACCTCGACACCGTCGAGGGGCGCGTCGGCGCCCTGCGCTCCGCGGCGCCGCTGGTGGCGGGCATCCGCGACCGGTCGATGCAGCTCGGGTACGCGCGCTCCCTCGCGCGGTGGATCGGCATCGACACCGAGGACGTGCGCCGGGAGGTGGCGCGCGCGGCGTCGACGCCGTCGAGGGGCAGGCCCGACCGTGACCAGCGCCGCGACGCCCGGCCCGAGCCGGACGCGGCGCCCGCGGTGCCCGACCCGCGCGACCCGGTGGCGCGCCTGGAGCGCCAGGCCCTGGTCGTCGTCCTGCAGTACCCGCAGCACGTGCCCGCGTCGTTCGACGAGCTGGGCGAGGACGCGTTCGGCGTCCCCGCCTGGCGCGCGGTGCACGACGCCGTGCGCGCGGCGGGCGGTGTCGCTGCCGGCCGCGACGTGGACGGCGGCCGGTGGGTGGAGGCCGTCGCGGAGCAAGCGCCGGAGACCGTCGCGCCGCTGGTCACGGAGCTGGCCGTCGCCCCCGTCCCCGAGGACCGCGAGTCGGTCATCGGCAACTACGTGGCGGACGTCGTGCGCGCGCTGGTGGACCTCGGCCTCACGCGGCGCATCGCCGACGCCAAGAGCCGCCTGCAGCGCCTGGACGCGGAGAAGGACCCTGCCGCCTACCAGCAGGCCTTCACCGACCTGCTCGCGATCGAGCAGCAGCGCCGCACGCTGCGCGAGGGGGTCTGAGCCGAGGCTCCCGTCCGCCGGTCCGGGGACGGGAGCCCACGGGTCACCGCAGGTGCCGCTCGAAGAACCGGCCCGCGTCCTCGCCGGCGAACGCGGGGACGCCCGTGTGGCCGCCGAGGTTCGCCTGCAGCGTCTTCTCGGCCGAGCCGAAGGCGTCGAACAGGTCGAGGGCGGCCTGGCGGTCGTTGCCCTCGTCGTCCCACTGCAGCAGCACGTGCAGCGGGATCGTGACGCGTCGGGCCTCGTCCAGGGTGGACCGCGGCACGTAGCTGCCGGCGAACAGCCCGGCGGCCACGACGCGCGGCTCGACGAGCGCCAGGCGGACGCCGACGGCGATCACCCCGCCCGAGTACCCGACGGGCCCGTCGACCTCCGGGAGGGCGAGGAGCGCGTCCAGGGCGGACCGCCACTCCGGGACCGCCCGGTCGACGAGTGGGAGGACCAGCCGGTCGACGATGTCGTCGGTGACCGGCTCGCCGGCGGTGAGCGCCGCGCGCAGGTCGGCGCGGACCTGCCCGGCCCCGGGCAGCGGCTCCCGGTCGCCGCTGCCGGGGAGCTCGAGGGCGGCGGTCGCGAAACCGTCGGCCGCGGCGCCCCGGGCCCGGCCGACGAGCCGGGGGTACATGCGGTCCAGGCCGAGCCCGCCGGGCTGGCCGAGGAGGATCAGGGGCGCGGGGTCGGACGGCGTGGCGGTCGGGGGCGTCCAGAGGATGCCCGGGATCTCACCGAGGGTGAAGCGGCGCTCGACGGTGCCGTCGTCGAGCCGCGCGGAGGAGGTGAAGGTCAGGGCGGAGGAGGTCGAGGTGTTCATGGTCGTGCCTTTCGGGAGGACTGCGTGAAAGGCGCTCCCGGGCGACCTATCGCCCGACCATGACTCCGCGGAGGAGCACCCACGTCGGTACGTTCACGGGTACCACCTCCTTGCTCTGTCTCGCACGGCCTCCGCGAGGCTAGCAGCGCGCGGCGGCGCGCCTCAACGTGTTTCCGCTCATGGGACGGGGCCGGACGGCGCCAGGCTGCCGTGCACGATGGCGCGGGCCAGGTGTCGGGTGGTGGCCGCGTCGGCGGACGCGGCGCCGGTCACGAGGGTCAGCAGGGCGCCCCCGTACAGCAGGACCAGGGTCGGCACCGCCGCAGGGTCGACGTCGAGCCCGGTGTCGGCGTGCATCACGGCCGTGAGGTCGGACGCCTGGGTCGCGAGCCCGGCGAGGGCCGCGGCGAGCGCGGGGCGGCGGCGCGCCTCGAGCTGCAGCTCGGCGATCGCGAGGTAGCGGTCGCGGTGCGCGGTGGCGGCGTCGAGCAGGGAGGCGGCGAGCAGGTCGGTCATGCGGTCGAGGAGCTCGCCGCCGCTGACGGCGGGCCCGGCGGGCTCCGCCGCGACCGAGGCCTCCGTCGCGGCGCGCGCGTCGGCGAGGTGCAGCTCGACGATCCGCTCCGCCGTCGCGACCAGCAGGTCCTCGCGTCCGGGGAAGTAGTTCGCGGCCGTCCCGGCGGGGAGCCCGGCCGCGCGCTCGACGGCGCGGTGGCTGAGGCCGTGCACCCCGGCGTCGACGAGCAGCGCGATCGCGGCGTCGGTGAGGGCGCGGCGGCGCTCGGGGTTCGTCCTGGGCACGCGGCCAGTATGGCAAGATGAATACCACTACGCATGTGGTGGTATGAGACTCGGAGGCGGACGGATGGCAGGCACGGCGGTCGTGGTCGGTGGCGGTATCGGGGGCCTCGCCTCGGCGGTGGCCCTCGCCGACGCGGGATGGCGCACCACCGTCCTCGAGCGGGCGCGGGAGCTGGGCGAGGTCGGCGCGGGGGTCGCGCTCACGCCGAACGCCGTGGCATCCCTCGACGGGCTGGGCCTCGACGGCGACGCCGTCGCGGCGATGGGGCCCCGCACCTGGGCCGCCGGTACGTGGGACTCCCGCGGGCGGCCGATCCTGCGCCTCCCCGACGACCCGGCCGAGGGCGCCAACACGACGCTGCGCGGCGTGCACCGCGCGCGCCTGCACGGCGCCCTGCTGGGGCGGGCGCGGCAGCTCGGCGTCGAGGTCGTCACCGACGTGCGCGTCACGACCGTCGACGCGGGCGGCCCCGCCGCGCCCGCCCGTGTGCGGTACGCCGACCGCGCCGGTGCGCAGGACGAGCGTGAGGCGGAGCTCGTCGTCGGGGCCGACGGAGTGCGCAGCGCGGTCCGGAGGGCGCTGTTCCCCGACCGCCTCCCGGTGTACTCGGGGTTCTCGAGCTGGCGCGCCGTCGAGCCCGGGCTGTCCGCCGGGCCGAGCCTGCGGCAGTACTGGGGCGCGCGCGCCGAGTTCGGCGCCATGCCCGTCAGCGACGGCGCCACCTACTGGTACGGGTACGTGGCCATGCCGGAGGGCACGCGGCTCGACGACGAGCACGGGGCCGCCGTCGAGCGGTTCACGGGCTGGGCGCCGGAGGTCCGGGACGTGATCGCCGCGACGCCGCCGGGCGCAGTGATCCGTCACGACGTGCTCCACCTGCCCGGCGGCCTGCCGCGCTACGTGCGCGGGCGCGTCGTCATGGTCGGCGACGCCGCGCACGCGACCCTGCCCACGATGGGGCAGGGCGCGGCGACCGCGCTGGAGGACGGCGTCTGCGTGGGGCGCATCGTGGCGGCCGGCGTCGCGTCCGGGCAGTCCCTCGGCCGGGCGCTCGCCGTGTACGACGCCGCCCGCCGCCCGCGCTGCCGGGCGCTTGCGCGTGCGTCGGTCGCCAGCGGCCGGTTCGGGTCGCACCTGGGGCCGCGCTGGCAGGGGCTGCGCAACGCGCTGATGCGCCGCACCCCGGCGTCGGCCGTCACCCGCGGCACCCGCGCGGTCATGGGCTGGCGGCCGCCCGAGGCGCCCTGAGCCCGACCGGAACGCCGGTCAGGCGGGCGTGGCGTCCGCCGTCGCGGCGCGGCGCTCGCGGGCGGCCTGGAGGTCGGCGGGCATGAACGCGGCGAGCACGACGAGCACGGCGGCCACCCCGACCAGCAGGGCGAAGACGAGATGGATCGCGGCCATCAGCCCGGGCCCCTCGGGGGTCCCGTCGGCGCCCACGGTGGTGCGGGCGTTGACGATCGCGCCGCACACGGCCACGCCGACGGCCGAGCCGATCGACCGGGCGAACATGTTGGTGCCGGTGACGGCGCCGCGCTCGGTGAACGACGCCTGCGACTGTGCCGCGATGAGGGTCGGCACGGCGGTGAGCCCCATGCCCGCGCCGATGACGAAGCACGCGCCGGCAACGGCGAGCACGGAGGAGCCCGGCGCCAGCAGCAGCGTGAGCGCCGTGCCCACCACCGCCAGCGACGTGCCGATCACGGCGGTGAGGCGGAACCCGATCCGCAGGTAGAGCCGCCCGGCGTTCGACGCGGACAGAGGCCAGCCGATGGTCATCGCGGCGAGCGCGAACCCGGCGACGAGGGGTCCGGTGCCGAGCACGCCCTGGGCGTAGATCGGCACGTACGTGGACAGGGCGAGCACCACGACGCCCACGAGCAGGGAGACCGTGGTCGAGACGCCCACCACGCGGCGCCGCAGGATGGCGAGGTCCACGATCGGGTGCCGGGCGCGGCGGCTGTGCACGGCGAAGCCCGCGAGCAGCAGTACCGCGACCGCGAAGACCACCAGCGACGGCAGCGAGCCCCACGCCCAGCGGGTGCCGCCCTCGAGCAGGCCGAACAGCAGCAGCGTGCTGCCCGCGGCGAGGAGCGTCGCGCCGAGGTAGTCGATCGGCTCGCGGGCCCCCTCGCGGGCGGGCTCGTGGTAGCGGCGGGCCAGCATCCAGGCGGCGAGCACGCACAGCGGGATGTTGACGAGGAAGATCCAGCGCCAGCTGGTGAACTGCGAGAACACGCCGCCGAGGGTCGGGCCGACGACGGCGGAGATCGCCCACACGGACGCGAGGTAGCCCTGGGTCTTGGCCCGCTCCTCGAGCGTGTAGATGTCCGCCGCGATCGTCATCGACACGGGCATGACCGCGCCGGCGCCGAGGCCCTGCAGCACCCGGCCGGCGATGAGGACGCCCATCGTCGGGGCGATGCCGGCCACCAGCGACCCGGCGAAGAACAGTGCGACGCCCGCGAGCATGAGCCGCTTGCGGCCCAGCACGTCCGCGAGCCGGCCGAAGACGGGGGTGCTCACGGCCTGGGCGAGCAGGTACGTCGAGAACAGCCAGGGCAGCTGGTCGAATCCGCCGAGCTCGCGGGCGATCGTCGCGGACGCCGTGGCGATGATCGTGGCGTCGAGCGCGACGAGCGCCGTGGCGAGCATCAGGGACAGGAGGATGGGCCCGCGCTCGGAGCGCAGGCCGACGGAGACATGACCGGTCGTGGGCACGACAGGCACAAGCCGGGAGCAACCACCGGGTATTCCCGGCGGTCGCGGGAGGCCGGCCCGGAGGTCGGTCCCCGGCTCCCGGTGCGCGACACTGGTGTCCGCTCCCACGACCACGAAGGATGTCCCGTGACCCTGCACGCCCCGACCACCGCCGCGCCGCTCTTCCTCGACTGCGACACCGGTGTCGACGACTCGCTCGCCCTCGCCTACCTGCTCGCCTCGCCGGAGGTCGACCTGGTCGGGGTCGGCACCGTCCACGGCAACATCGACGCTCCGCAGGCGGCCGTGAACACCCTCGACCTGCTGGCGCTCGCAGGCCGCGACGACGTCCCCGTCGCCGTGGGCGCGACCGACCCGCTGGTCGGTGACTACGACGGCGGCGCCCCGCACGTCCACGGCGCGAACGGTGTGGGCGACGTCACGCTCCCGTCGTCGCGACGGGCCCCTGCGCAGGAGTCGGCGGTCGAGCTGCTGCTCCGGCTGTCCCACGAGCACGCGGGTCGGCTGCGGGTCGTCGCCGTCGGGCCGCTGACGAACCTCGCGCTCGCGCTCCGGGAGGACCCGACACTCGTCGAGCGCGTGGTCGACGTGACCGTCATGGGCGGCGCTGCGCTCCACCCGGGCAACGTGTCGCCGGTGGCAGAGGCGAACATCGCGAACGACCCCGAGGCCGCCGCCGAGGTGCTCGCCGCCGACTGGGACGTCACGCTCGTGCCGCTCGACGTCACCATGGTCAACCTCTTCGAGGAGACCGACCGCAAGGCGCTTCTGGAGGCGGGTACCGCGCTGGCGCCCTGGCTGGGCGAGGTGCTGGACCTGTACTTCGGTTTCCATGTGCCCACGTTCGGCCGGCGCTGCTCCGCCCTGCACGACCCGCTCGCCGCGGCCCTCGCGGTCGGCGGCGTGCAGGCCACTGTCGCGCCGCGCGTGCCCGTCCTCGTGGACGCCACCGACGGGCCCGGCCGCGGCCAGACTCTGTGCGACCTGCGCGGCCTGTACGCCGGGCACCCCGACGTGCCCGGCGCGCGCACCCGTGTCGTCCTCGCCACGGACACCCCGCTGGCGCCCCACCTGGTCGAGCGTGTGCGCGGCCTCTGAGCACCACCGCACCGCTCCCGCCCCACCAACCGGAGAGACCGTGACCACCAGACCCGTCGAGCCCGCGACCGTCGTCGTCGTGGGGTCCGCCAACGCCGACCTGCTGGCCCGAACCACCGTGCACCCGGCACCGGGGGAGACGGTGCTGGGCCGCGACCTCCAGGTGCTCCCCGGGGGCAAGGGCGCCAATCAGGCGGTCGCCGCCGCCCGGCTGGGCGCGCGTGTCGCGTTCGTCGGGGCGGTGGGCGACGACGAGTTCGCGCAGGCCGCCACCTCCGGCCTGCGCGACGCCGGTGTGGACCTCTCGGGGCTCGTCGTGGTGCCGGGCGGTACCGGGGTCGCCGTGGTGACGGTCGCGGCCGACGGCGAGAACGCGATCGTCGTGGTCCCCGGGGCGAACGCGGCCGTGGACGCCGCGCAGGTACGCCGGCACGCCGACCTGCTCGCCGCTGCCGCCGTGGTGGTGCTGCAGGGCGAGATCCCGCGCGACGGGATCGAGGAGGCGGCCCGCCTGGCCGGCGGGCGCGTGGTGGTCAACCTCGCGCCGGTGATCGACGTCGACGCCGCGATCCTGCGCCGCGCCGACCCGCTCGTGGTCAACGAGCACGAGGCCCATGGCGCGCTCGGCCTCCTCGAGCGCGGCGCCCCGGCGGCCGGGGCGGAGCTCACCGACGAGGACGTCGTGGGCGCCCTGCGGCGCCTCGGGGTGCCCTCCGTCGTGCTCACGCGTGGCGCGCAGGGCGCGCTCGTCGCGGGGCCGGGCGTGGACGGCGTGGTCGTCGTGTCGTCGCCGCGCGTCGACGCGGTCGACACGACGGGCGCCGGCGACGCGTTCGTGGGCGCCCTCGCGGGTGAGCTCGCCTGGGGGCGCGGGCTGGTGGACGCGGCGCGCCTCGCCGCCCGCGTCGGTGCCTTCGCCGTCCGCGGCTCCGGCGCGCAGCCGTCCTACCCGCGCGTGGGCGACGAGCTCCCCTGAGCCGTCGTCGCAATCCGGGAACGACGAAGGCCCCCGCCTGCGATGCAGGTCAGAGGCCTTGTCTCGGGGCTCCCGCGGTTGGACTTGAACCAACGACCGTCCGATTAACAGTCGGATGCTCTGCCAGCTGAGCTACGCGGGATCGCTCGGTCGTCCGGCCGGCGGCCTTCGAACCGGGAAGAACATTACCAGGCTTACACGGGTAGTCCGGACGCACCCCGCACCCTGGACTCCGTGGCGTCCACCACTCGGGCGACGGCGGGGTCCTCCAGGTCGACGCCCGGCCCGGCGACGGCCTGGGAGAAGAACCGGCCGTCCGCCGTCCGGCGCACGGCGACCTTCACGTCGCCCCCGCCGGGGACGGCGACCGTCTCGGCCAGCACCACCGACCATTGCACGCGCTCGCGCAGGGCTTGGGGGAACGGGGTGCGCTCCGGGTCGACGAGCCGCAGCACGAGGTCGGGTGCCGCGTCGACCCAGGAGATCTGCAGCTCTGAGCGCTCGGGGTCGAGCACGCCGCGGTCGACGTCGGACCACGGACGTCGCATGTCGACGTCCTGCGGGCCCGGCCCGACGACGACGAGGTCCGCGGTGGTCGCCACGGCCCACCGTCCGTCGGCGAGCTCGACGGACGCCAGGACTCGCTCTCCGCGGGCCAGGGGGAGGGCGCGGCGGACGTCGTCGGGCAGGGGGGAGCGGCGAAACCACATGGCGCCACCGTACCGAGGCCTGACGCGGCGGCACGTTCCCCGGGAGGTCGGAGCGACGAGGGGGCCGCCTCAGCCGGCGGTGGCGCCCGGGGCTTCGTCGTCCGGCTGGGGCGTGGCGTCGTCCTGCGCGCGCTGCTCGCGCTCACGCTGGAGCCGCGCCTGCTCCAGGAGCCACCGCATCTCGGGGTCGTCGTCGGGCTCGGCGGGAGCGGCCTCGGTCTCCCAGGTGCGGCGGCGGCCGGGGTACTGGGCGGGCGGCACGGGCCCGGCCGGGTAGCCGGTGCGCGGCGCCGGGCGCCGGTTCGCGCGGGCGCGGCGGCTCACGAGGAGCCAGGCGATCGACCCGGCGAACGGCAGCAGCAGGATGATGACGATCCAGAAGCCCTTCTGGATGCCGCCGCCGTCGTCCTCGTCCGACTGGACGACGTCCACGAGCGTGTAGACGACGAGCGCGAGGAAGGCCAGCATCAGCAGCACGCGGGGCATGGCCCCGGAGCGTAGCGGTCCGCGCCGTGCGGTGCCCGACTCGACCGGGTGAGAAGCAACCGGAGAAGGCGTCTGGTGCCCCGTGCGGGACTTGAACCCGCGACCGATCGATTATGAGTCGACTGCTCTGACCAGCTGAGCTAACGGGGCGCGCGGCGAGCATACCGGCCGGCGCCACGAGTGCGTCCGGCCGGCCGGCGCGGTCTCATGGGGGAGTGACCATCGTCGTGAAGCGCGTGTACGAGCCCCCGGGACCGGACGACGGGGCCCGCGTGCTCGTGGACCGGCTGTGGCCCCGCGGGGTGTCGAAGGAGCACGCGCACCTGGACCGGTGGTGCAAGGAGGTGGCGCCGTCGACGGAGCTGCGGCAGTGGTTCCACCACGATCCGGACCTGTTCGCCGAGTTCGAGCGCCGCTACCGGGCCGAGCTCGCCGGCAACCCGGAGGTCGCGGAGCTGGCCGCCCTCGGGGCCGGGGACGACCGCCTCACGCTCCTGTACTCGGCCCACGACACGGAGCACAACCAGGCGCTCGTGCTGCGCGACGTCCTGCTCGACTACCTGGAGGAGACGGCCTCCGGCTCGGACGCCTGAGCGGGCCTCGCCTCGCGCGGGGTGCGGCCGAGGGCGCGGCTCGTGCGCTCGAGATCGCGGGCGACGGCGCGGCGCAGCCGCGGGCCGAACGGGCGCTCCACGAACCGGTGCACCAGGAAGGCCACGAGCAGCATCGTGCCGGTGACGAGGACGAAGGTGGCGCCCGCGGGCAGGTGGGGGCTCGTCTCGCCGATGAGCCACTGCCCCCACGACGAGTGCAGCAGGTACAGGGGGTACGTCATCGCGCCCACCACCGTGAGCCAGCGCCAGGAGAGCCGGTCGAGGCGGGTCAACGCGACGGCGGCGACGAGCGCGAAGCAGGCCAGGATGGCCACCCAGTACGTCTCCGGCCCGACGGTGACGCCGGTGCTGTTCGCGATCCGCAGCGACTGGCTGCGCCCCGACACGACGCCGGCCAGGGCCACGTTGAGCCCCAGCAGGAGCCACAGCACGAGCGAGCGACGTTCCTTGGTGAGCAGGTAGAGGATCATGCCGCCGGCGAAGAGCGGGGCGTCGCTGCCGACGAGCAGGGTGGACCAGAGCTCGTTGCCGGACCGGACCGCGACGGCGGCGAGCACGGGCCAAACGGCGGCGAACGCGATGAGGCGGCGGCGGGTCATTCCCACGGCCAGCAGGATCCCGATGAGCACGTAGAACCGCAGCTCGGTCCAGAGCGTCCAGTACACCGGCTCGATGTCCTGCACCCCGAACGCCCGCTGCACCATCGTGAGGTTGGCGGCGGCCTCCGGGATGCCGACGTCCTTGCGGCCGGGGGTCACGAGCACCAGCAGGGCGACGACGGCGGCCACGGAGAACCAGTAGGCGGGGAAGAGGCGGCCCACGCGGGACGCGGTGAACGACCGCACGTCGCGGCCCCAGGCCGACATGAGGATGACGAAGCCGCTGATCACGAAGAAGAGCTGCACGCCGAAGGAGCCGAACACGGCGACCGGCTGCAGGTGGGGGAACGAGTCCTCGGTGCGGACGCCCCACGCGGAGTGGTTCACCGCCACGTAGTGGTAGGCGACCACCGCCATCGCGGCGAGGAAGCGCAGCCCGTCGAGGGCGGCGAGCCGAGGTCGGCCGGCCGACGCCGGGGCGACCCTCCGGGTGCTCGGCGCGGGCGGCGTGGTTGACTCAGTCATCCGTCGTAGCATCGCCGTGCACGTTATCAAACCGTGATAATCGGCGCAGCCACCGGCTCGCGACGTGGGAGAATGCCGCCCATGGCGATGCGAGAGATCCGGGTGCTGCCCGACCCCGTGCTGCGCACACCCTGCGACGAGATCACCGCCGTCGACGACCGTGTCCGGTCGCTCGTCGAGGACCTCGTCGAGACCGTCGACGCCGACGGCCGGGCGGGCCTGGCGGCCAACCAGATCGGCGTGAGCCTCCGGGCGTTCTCCTGGAACGTGGACGACGAGATCGGCTACGTCCTCAACCCGCGGATCGTCGAGCTGTCCGACGAGACCCAGGACGGCGACGAGGGCTGCCTGTCGGTGCCGGGGCTCTGGTACCCGACGACGCGCGCCTGGTACGCCCGGGTGGTCGGCACGGACCTGGACGGCAACGAGATCGAGGTCGAGGGCACCGGGCTGATGGCCCGCTGTCTCCAGCACGAGACCGACCACCTCGACGGCATGCTCTACCTGGACCGTCTCGAGCGCAGCGCGCGCAAGAAGGCCATGCGGGAGCTGCGCGAACGACTCTGAATTCCTCAAGGACTGCTCAAGTCCGCGTTTCCTCTCGCACGGCCGCCCGCCATCGGGCAGGATGTGTCAAGACGACACACCGTCGGAGCTCGCCGACCAGCAGGCCGACCGGTTCGAGGACGTAGGGGAAGACGGACCTCGGAACCAGGGAGGACAACATGGCTGGTGCGATCACCCGCGGTGTGCTGTTCGTGCACTCGGCACCCCGTGCGCTCTGCCCTCACCTCGAGTGGGCGGCAGGCAACGTGCTCGGGGGACGTGTCTCGCTCGACTGGACGGCCCAGCCGGCGGGGCGCGGACTGTTCCGTGCCGAGTACTCGTGGCAGGGCACCCAGGGAACCGGTGCCCGGTTGGCCTCTGCCCTGCGGGGCTGGGACCACCTGCGCTACGAGGTGACGGAGGAGGCGAGCCACGGCGCCGACGGCGCCCGCTGGTCGCACACCCCCGACCTCGGCATCTTCCACGCCATGACGGACGTGCACGGCAACGTCGTCGTCCCCGAGGACCGGGTGCGCGCGGCGCTGGACTCCGCGCACGACGGCCGCGGCGTGCGCGAGGCCCTCGACCTGGCGCTGGGCACGGCCTGGGACGACGAGCTCGAGCCGTTCCGCTACGCCGGCGCCGGGGCCCCTGTGCGCTGGCTGCACCGCGTGGGCTGAGACGACAGGTGGGCTGAGCCAGGTGGGCTGAGTCCCCGGACGACGAACGACGGACGCCCCGTCACCTCTCGCGAGGTGGCGGGGCGTCGTCGTGCCGGCGGGGCCGCCGGTGCCTCGGCTCAGGCGTTCGTCACCGTGAGGGCGACGTTGTGCCCGCCGAAGCCGAAGGAGTTGTTGATCGCGACGATGTCGCCGTCGGGGAGACGCTCGGGGGTGTCGCGCACCAGGGGGACCTGGAGCTCGGGGTCCGGGTTCTCCACGTTGATCGTGGGCGGGGCGAGGCGCTCCGACACGGCCTTGATGGTGAAGAGGGCCTCGAGCGCGCCGGCGCCGCCCAGCAGGTGGCCGGTCATCGACTTGGTGGCCGAGAGGCGCACGTGGTCGGCCTCGCCCCCCATGAGGGTCCGGATGGACGCGGTCTCGGTGAGGTCGCCGACCTTGGTCGAGGTGGCGTGCGCGTTGACGTGCACGACGTCGCGGGACGTGACGCCCGCGTCCTCGAGCGCGCGGCGCATCGCGGAGACCTGCCCGGTGCCCTCGGGGTCGGGGGAGGTGATGTGGTACGCGTCGGAGGACAGGCCCAGGCCGGCGATCTTCGCGTAGACGCGCGCGCCGCGGGCCGCGGCGTGCTCGGCGCTCTCGAGGACCAGCACGGCGGCGCCCTCGCCGATGACGAAGCCGTCCCGGTCGACGTCGTAGGGGCGCGAGGCGCGCTGCGGGTCGTCGTTGCGCAGCGAGAGCGTGCGCGAGGCCGCGAAGGCGGCGATCGGCATGGGGTGGATGGTGGCCTCGGTACCGCCGCACACGACGACGTCGGCGCGGCCGTTGCGGATCATGTCCACGCCGTACCCGATCGCCTCGGCGCCGGACGCGCAGGCGGAGACGAGGGCGTGCGCCCCGGCCTTGGCGCCGAACTCGAGCGACACGTACGCGGCGGGGGAGTTCGGCATGAGCATCGGGACCGTCATGGGGAGCATGCGGCGTGCGCCGCGCTCCTTGAGGGTGTCCCAGCCGTCCAGGGTGGTCCAGATGCCGCCGATCCCCGACGACACGACCGCGCCGAGGCGCTCGCCGTCGACCTCGGGGGCGCCGGCGTCCTGCCAGGCCTCGCGGGCCGCGACCATCGCGTACTGCGTGGACGGGTCCATGCGCTTGGTCTCGGGCCGGGAGAGGACCTGGTCGGGGGTGACCTTGATCGTGGCGGCGAAGGTGACCGGGAGCCCGTACTTCTCCGCCCAGTCGTTGTCGAGAGGACGCGCACCCGACTCTCCCGCGAGGGCCGCGGCCCAGGTGCTGGGGGCGTCGCCACCGAGCGGGGTGGTGGCGCCGAGGCCGGTGACGACGACGTCGCGCGAGGCAGTCATGGGTGGGTCACTCCTGAGGTGAGAGCGGGTGGGGGCGAGGGGCTGCTCGATCAGGTTGCCGGGCGGGCCGGGAGGTCCCGGCCCGCCCGCGCGGCGGGGCGTGCGCCCCGAGGCGTCACGCGGCCTGCGCGCCCTCGATGTACGAGACGGCGTCGCCGACGGTGGTGAGGTTCTTGACCTCGTCGTCCGGGATGCGGACGCTGAACTTGTCCTCGGCGTGGGTCACGATCGTCATCATCGACAGGGAGTCGATGTCGAGGTCGTCCGTGAACGACTTCTCGCTCGCGACCGCGTCCGTGGGAAGACCGGTCTCCTCGGCGACGATCTCGGCGAGGCCCTCGAGGATCTCCTGGGAGGTGTAAGCCATGGGGTGCGTCTCTCCTTGAACGGGGTACCGGCCGTCCGGCACCGTGGGGTGTTGCGGTGCGATTGTCCCGCACCACGGGGGTCGGTCACGACCTCGGGCGCCGATCCGGACGGATCCGCGACGGGTCGGGACCGGAGGCTAGGGCAGCACCACGACCTGTGCCGCGTAGACGAGGCCCGCGCCGAAGCCGATCTGCAGGGCCAGGTCGCCGGAGCGGGCCTGCCCCTCGGCCAGCAGCCGCTCGGTGGCGAGCGGGATCGACGCGGCCGACGTGTTGCCGGTGTCGGCGATGTCACGCGCCACGACGACCGTCTCGGGCAGCCGCAGCTGCTTCACGAGCTGGTCGATGATGCGCATGTTCGCCTGGTGCGGCACGAAGACCTGGACGTCCTCGGGCTCGACGCCCGCCTCCGCCATCGCCTTGGCCGCGATCGGGGCCATCTGGAAGCTGGCCCACTTGAACACGGTGGGGCCGTCCTGGCGGAGCGTCGGCCAGCCGGCCGTCGGGTCCGTCTGCAGGTCCTGCCAGCCGCGGGTCTGCGAGATGGCCTGCGCCTTCGCGCCGTCGGAGCCCCAGACCGTCGGGCCGATGCCCGGGCTGTCCGACGGGCCCACGACGGCGGCGCCCGCGCCGTCGCCGAGCAGGAACGAGATCGACCGGTCGGTGGGGTCGACGAAGTCCGACATCTTCTCGGCGCCGATCACCAGCACGTGCCGCGCGGCGCCGGAGCGCACGAGGGCGTCGGCCTGGCCGATCCCGTAGGCGTAGCCGGCGCAGGCGGCCGAGACGTCGTAGGCCGCTGCGGGGGTCGCCCCCAGCCGCTCGGCGAGGACGGCGGCCCCCGCGGGCGTCTGGTGGAAGTACGTGACCGTGGACAGGATCACGACGTCGACGTCCGCGCCGGTGAGCCCGGCGGCGTCGAGCGCCTTGCGGGCCGCGGCCTCCGCGAGGTCGAGCACGTCGACGTCCGCGGCGGCGTACCGGCGCGTGACGATACCCGTGCGCTGGCGGATCCACTCGTCCGACGAGTCGATCGGACCGGCCACGTCGTCGTTGGTCACGACGCGCTCGCCCCGCTCGCCGGCCACGGCCAGGATCCGCGAGAAGCGCACGGGCTCGGCCTGGCGGAGCACGGGGCGGTGCCCGGCGCCGGGAAGGGTCACGCGGAGGCCTCCGCGCCGCCCACGACGGAGTGACGGGCGATGAGGTCGCGGGCCGCCTCGATGTCGTCCGGCGACTTCACGGCGACGGACTCCACGCCCTTGAGCGCGCGCTTGGCCAGGCCCGTGAGGACGCCGCCCGGCGCGAGCTCGAGGATGCCGGTGACGCCGCGGTCGGCGAGCGTCGCCTGGCACAGGTCCCAGCGCACCGGCGCGGTGACCTGCGCGGCGAGGCGGGCCAGCACGTCCGTGGCGGTGCCGTGCCCGTGCGAGCCCGGCGCGAGCGCGTCGTAGGAGGCGCCGTCCGCGTCGGAGAGCAGGGGCAGGCGCGGGTCGGTGGCGAGCCAGCCGGTCGCGACCTGCTCGAACGCGACGCGGGCCGTCTCCATGAAGGGGGTGTGGAACGCGCCCGCGACCTGCAGGGGGATTACCCGGGCCCGCGTCGGCGGCTCGGCGGCCAGCGCGGCGAGGCGCTCCGGGTCGCCGGCGGCGACGACCTGGCCGCCTCCGTTGACGTTCGCCGGGAAGAGCCCGGCGGCCTCGATGGCGGCCAGCACCTCGTCGGGGTCGCCGCCCACGACGGCGCTCATGCCCGACGGCGTGGCCGCGGCGGCCTCCGCCATCGCGCGCGCACGGTGGGAGACCAGGCCGACGGCCCCGGCGTCGTCGAGCGCGCCCGACACGGCGGCGGCGCTGAGCTCGCCGACCGAGTGCCCGGCGGTGACGTCCACGACCTCGGTCGTCGCACGCCCGTCGAGGATCGCGCGGAGCGCGAGCAGCGAGGACGACACGATGAGCGGCTGGGCCACGGCGGTGTCCCGGATCGTGTCGGCGTCCGACGTCGTCCCGTGCTGGGCGAGGTCGGTCCCGGCCGCGGCCGAGAAGGAGTCGAGCAGGTCGGCGGTGCCGGGCAGCTCCAGCCAGGGGCTGAGCATCCCGGGGGTCTGAGAGCCCTGTCCAGGGCAGACGACGGCGAGCACGGACCCACGGTGCCACCCCGCGCGGCGTGCGCGTCGTCGCGACCCGCACGAACCTCGTGGAAAGCGATTGTGGGAATCCTCCAACGACGGACTCAGCCCGCCGCGGCGCCGCCCTCAAGCTGGCCGAGGGCCAGGGCGATCTGGAGCACGAACGACTCGCGGGCGTCGAGCGGGTCCCAGCCGGTGATCTCCGAGACCTTGCGCAGGCGGTACCGCACGGTGTTCGGGTGCACGTAGAGGCGGCGCGCCGCGGCCTCGAGGGACCGGCCCGTGCCGAGGTAGGCGGACAGGGTCTCCAGCACCGACCCCGACGCCTCCTGCAGCGGGCGGTAGGCCTGGGCCACGAGGGTGCGCCGCGCAGTGACGTCGCCGGTCAGGACGCGCTCGGGCAGGATCTCGTCGGCCAGCACGGGGCGCGGGGCCTGCGGCCAGGCCGGCGCGGCCGCGAGGCCCGCCAGCGCGGCGGCGGCGGACGCCGGGGCGTCGGAGACGTCGGGCACCACGCCGCCGATCACGACGGGGCCGGGGCCGAACCGGTCCAGCAGGGACGTGGCCGCCGCGACCAGGTCGCCCTCGCCGCCCAGCACGAGGACCAGCCGGTCGCCGTGGATGCCCACGAGCGCGTCGCCGGCCGCGCGCCGCGCCACGCGCCGCAGCTCGGCGGTGCGGACGTCGTCGAGCCGCGTCGTCGCCTCGCCGACCACGACGAGCGCCTGGCCGCGGCCGCTCCAGCCCAGCGCCGAGACGCGGGACCGCAGCGCGTCGTCGCCGTCGCCGCGCACGAGGGCGTCGACCACGAGCGCCTCGAGCCGGGCGTCCCACGCGCCGCGGACCTCGGCCGCGCGGGCGTAGACCTCCGCGGCCGAGAACGCGATCTCGCGCGAGTACCGCAGCACGGCCTCGCGCAGGTCGCGCTCGTACCCCGGGGCGGCGATCTCGTCGGAGTGCTGCTCCACGACGTCGACCATGAGGCGCACCAGCTGCAGCGTGTGCTGCAGGGAGATCGACCGCGTGAGCTCCGGCGGGGCTGCCGCGAACATCTCGCCGACGCCGTGCGGTGTGGGCGTGGGCTCGGCGAACCAGCTCACGAAGGCGTTGATGCCGGACTGCGCGACCAGGGCGACGTACGACCGGTCCTCGGCGGGCAGCTGCCGGTACCAGTGCACCTCCTCGTCGAGGCGGCGCATCGCCGTGGAGGTGAGGACGCCCAGGTGCTCGCGGACCCGCGCGACGTTCTCGCCCCGGCTGACGGGCGCCGGTCCGCCGTCGGCCGCGGTGGCGCCGTCGTCGGCGTGCGTCCCGCTGGCCGTGGGTGT
This sequence comes from Isoptericola sp. NPDC060185, assembly GCF_042728595.1. NCBI lineage: Bacteria > Bacillati > Actinomycetota > Actinomycetes > Micrococcales > Promicromonosporaceae > Isoptericola > Isoptericola sp. NPDC060185. The sequence goes on from NZ_JBHWYY010000007.1 coordinate 19,367, forward strand.
GCCGCTGCTCGTCATGGGTCGAGGATACGGGCGAGATTGTGGGGAGTGCACAAACGGCCGCGGAGGGCGCGAGCCCCGGCCGGCGCGGGGGACTTTGGATAGTGTCGGACCCATGGCCCTCTTGCCCCGGCTCCGGCAGCTGCTGCGTCGGCCGTTCTCCGCGTCCACCGTGGCGGCGCGGCGGCCCTCGCCCTCGCAGCCGCACGGCGCGCACCTGCAGGAGGACGCCCTGCGCACCATCCTCACCGACGACCCGAACGACGCCGACGCCTTCCGGGCGCTCGCCGAGGTCGTGCGCCGCCGGGCGGCGCAGACCCCGAACCCCGAGGACCCGCTCACCGCGCCGCCCGAGGAGGCCCGGCAGCGGGCCGCCGACCTCGCCGTCTGGTCGCTGGCCGAGGAGCTCGCCGGCCACCCGCGCGCCTGGCGCCCCCTGCTCGAGCTCGGCCGGCTGTCCGTGGCCGACGACCCGGAGGGCGCGACCCGCCGGCTCGCGACCGCGGCCTCGCGCGACCCGAGCGGCGAGGCGCTCGCCGAGGGGCTCGCGATCCTGCGCGAGGCCGGCATGCCGACCGAGGCCCTCGGGCTGGGCATCGGCCACTGGCGGGCGCGCGAGCACACCCCGGAGGTGGGACGTCAGCTCGTGCTGGCCGCGCTCGAGGCCGACCGCGTCGCCGAGGCACGCCAGCACCTCGGCTCGCTCGAGCTCCACCCCGGCACCGAGGAGCTGCGCTCCGAGCTGGGTCGCGCCGTCGCCGCGCGGGAGCAGACCTCGCCGCGGTAGACAGTGCGGAGCCCCCTTCGACCGGCGACGTCCCCGGACGCGCAGAGGCCCCGAGCCGAACGGCTCGGGGCCTCTGCGCTACCTCGGCGTGCGGGTCAGCTGTCGCCGCCCGCGACGCCGGAGGTGCCGGCGTTCACGTCGAGCAGGCGGTACTTCTCGACCGCCTTGGCGACGACGTCGGCCGGGACCTCGCCTCGGCGGGCGAGCTGCTGCAGCGTCTTCACGACCATCGACGGGCCGTCGATGAGGAAGAAGCGGCGCGCGGCTGCACGCGTGTCGGAGAAGCCGAAGCCGTCCGCACCGAGCACGGCGTAGTCGCCGGGGACCCAGGCGCGGATCTGGTCGGGCACCAGGTGGTCGTAGTCGCTCGTCGCGACGAACGGGCCCTGGGCGCCCGACAGCTTCTGCGTGAGGTACGGGACCCGCGGCTCGGCGGCCGGGTCGACGAGGGCGTCCTTCTCCGCGGCGAGCGCGTCACGCCGCAGCTCGTTCCAGGAGGTCACCGACCACACGTCGGCCGACACGCCCCAGTCCTCGGCGAGGAGCTGCTGCGCCTCGAGGGCCCACGGCACGCCCACGCCGGAGGCGAGGAGCTGGGCCTTGGGGCCCTCGACGTCGGACGTCGAGATCCGGTGGATGCCGCGCAGGATGCCGTCGACGTCCACGTCCTCCGGCTCGGCCGGCTGGATCATCGGCTCGTTGTACACCGTGAGGTAGTACATGACGTTCTGGTCGCGGCCGTCCGACCCGTCGCCGTACATGCGCTCGATGCCGTCGCGCACGATGTGGCGGATCTCGTAGCCGTACGCCGGGTCGTACTGCACCATTGCCGTGTTGGTGCCGGCGATGAGCGGCGAGTGGCCGTCGGCGTGCTGCAGGCCCTCACCCGTGAGGGTGGTACGACCGGCGGTGGCGCCGATGATGAAGCCGCGGGCGAGCTGGTCGCCCGCCGCCCAGAACTGGTCGCCGGTGCGCTGGAAGCCGAACATCGAGTAGAAGATGTAGACCGGCACCATCGCCTCGCCGTGCGTCGCGTACGACGTGCCCACGGACTGGAAGGCCGCGGCGGACCCGGCCTCGTTGATGCCGGTGTGCATGATCTGCCCGGACTCGGACTCCTTGTAGCTCAGCATGAGCTCGCGGTCCACGGCGAGGTAGTTCTGCCCCTGCGTGTTGAAGATCTTGGCGCTGGGGAAGATGGCGTCCAGACCGAAGGTGCGGGCCTCGTCGGGGATGATCGGCACGACGCGCTTGCCGAACTCCTTGTCCTTGATGAGGTCCTTGAGCAGCCGCACGAAGGCCATGGTGCTGGCGACGTGCTGCGTGCCCGAGCCCTTCTTGAGGATCTCGTAGGTCTTCGGCTCCGGGAGCGTGAGCGCCTTCGGCGTCGAGCGGCGCTCGGGCAGGAACCCGCCCAGGTGCCGGCGGCGCTCCAGCATGTACTGGATCGCCTCGTCGTCCATGCCCGGGTGGTAGTACGGGGGCAGGTACGGGTCGGCGTCGAGCTGCTCGTCCGTCAGCGGGATGTGCAGGTTGTCGCGCAGCGCCTTGAGGTCGGCGTTCTTGACCTTCTTCATCTGGTGCGTGGCGTTGCGGCCCGCGAAGCTCGAGCCGAGGGCGTAGCCCTTGACCGTCTGGGCGAGGATGACCGTCGGCTGGCCCGTGTGGGCGCGGGCCGCGGAGTACGCCGCGTAGATCTTGCGGTAGTCGTGGCCGCCGCGCTTCATGTTCCAGATGTCGTCGTCGGTCATGTTCTCGACGAGCGCCTTGGTCCGCGGGTCGCGGCCGAAGAAGTGCTCGCGGATGAACGCGCCGGACTCCGCACGGTACGTCTGGTAGTCGCCGTCGGGCGTGGCGTTCATGAGGTTGACCAGGGCGCGGTCCTTGTCCGCGTTGAGCAGGGCGTCCCACTCGCGGCCCCAGACGACCTTGATGACGTTCCAGCCGGCACCCTTGAACTGGGCCTCCAGCTCCTGCATGATCTTGCCGTTTCCGCGGACCGGGCCGTCGAGGCGCTGCAGGTTGCAGTTCACGACGAACGTCAGGTTGTCGAGCTGCTGGTGCGCCGCCTGCTGCAGCATGCCGCGCGACTCGGGCTCGTCCATCTCGCCGTCGCCCAGGAACGCCCAGACGTCCTGCTGGCTCGTGTCCTTGATGCCGCGGTTGTGCAGGTACTTGTTGGTCCACGCCTGGTAGATCGCCGACGCCGGGCCGAGGCCCATGGAGACGGTCGGGAACTCCCAGAAGTCCGGCAGCATGCGCGGGTGCGGGTAGGAGGGAAGGCCGCCGCCGGCGTGCGACTTCTCCTGGCGGAAGCCGTCCAGCGTCTCGGCGGACATGCGACCCTCGAGGAAGCTCCGGGCGTACTGGCCGGGGGAGGAGTGCCCCTGGAAGTACACCTGGTCGCCGCCGCCCGGGTGGTCCTTGCCGCGGAAGAAGTGGTTCAGGCCGACCTCGTACAGCGTCGCCACCGACGCGTACGACGAGATGTGGCCACCCACCGAGATCTCCGGACGCTGCGCGCGCGTCACCATGACGGCGGCGTTCCAGCGGATCCACGAGCGGTAGCGCCGCTCCATGGCCTCGTCGCCCGGGAAGTACGGCTCGTCGTGCACGGCGATCGTGTTCACGTACGGCGTCGACACCGACGCGGGGATGTGCACGTTGCGCTCCCGCGCGCGGCGCAGCAGGTTCAGCATGACGTAGCGCGCCCGCGGGCCGCCCTTGTCGTCGATCAGGCCGTCGAACGACTCGACCCACTCGCCGGTCTCGGCGGGGTCGATGTCCGGGACGGCGCTGAGCAGGCCGTTGATCAACGGTCCGGTCTCGTCGTACGAAGCCACCAGCAACCTCTCTCATCTTCGGACGGTGTGCGGCACATGGTCGCCGCCCCGGTCCGTGTCAGGCATCCCGTCGTGAGGGCACCCCGACGCGTGGTCGCGACGGTGCGGCCCCCGAACGGGTGGTCATCACTCATTGTGTCCCCAGACGGCCCGGGGGAACACCATCAGGCGGTCAAGGATCCGTGATCTACGTCATGCCGCGCCTACCGGATGTTACGGAGGTCACTGTCCCGGCCCTCGTCGGGCAAACCCGGGGGCCGCTCGGGGGTTGCCGGGCGGCGCCGCTTCCGGTGGACTACGTTGGCGCACACGACGGAAGAGTGCGTCGCGCGCGTGAACGGACGCGTCGGTAGTGGTCAGACGGAGAGGAACGAAGGTCCAACGTGGGTAAGCAGGCGGAATCCCCGGTAGCTCGCTTCGGGTTCGCCCCCGGTCAGGTCGTGCAGGAGTTCGGATGGGGCGACGACGTCGACGACGAGCTCCGCGCGGCGGTGGAGGAGGTCGTCGGCGGTGAGCTGGTCGACGAGGACTACGACGACGTCACCGACGGCGTCATCGTGTGGTGGCGCGACGACGACGGCGACCTCACGGACATGCTGGTCGACGTCCTGACCGTGCTGGACGACGGCGGCCTGGTCTGGCTGCTCACGCCGAAGCCCGGCCGCGACGGCCACGTGGGCCACGACGAGATCCAGGAGGCTGCGACCACGGCCGGCCTGCACGCCACGAGCACGTTCGCGGTCGCCTCGGACTGGTCGGCCACCAAGCTCGCCAACCGCGGTCGCGGGCGCTGAGCCGGTGAGCGGCACCGCCCCCGAGGTCCGGTGGCGCCCCGGCGACCCCGCGCCCGACTTCACGCTCCCGGACACGCACGGCACCCCCGTGCACCTGGCCGACCTGCGGGGCGAGAACGTGCTGGTCGTCTTCTACCCGTTCGCGTTCTCGGGCATCTGCACCGGCGAGCTGTGCGAGCTGCGCGACAACATCGAGGACTTCGAGGCCGCGGGCGTGCGCCTGCTGGCCGTCTCCACCGACCCCGTCTTCGCGCTCAAGGCGTGGCAGGAGCAGGAAGGTTTCGGCTTCGACCTGCTCAGCGACTTCTGGCCGCACGGGGCGGTCGCCGAGTCCTACGGCGTCCTCGACGCCACCAGCGGGCACGCCCTGCGCGGGTCGTTCCTCGTCGACGCCGACGGGATCGTGCGCTGGTCGGTGGTCAACCCGCGCGGGCAGCGTCGTGACCTGGAGTCCTACCGGGCGGCGCTGGCCGACATCTGACGCCACGAGCGTCGAGGGCGACGCGCCGGTGGTACGGGCGCCACCCCGTCGCCCGGTATCCTTTCCTGCGCTGCCCAGGGCCTGTAGCTCAGCTGGTCAGAGCGCCACGCTTACACCGTGGATGTCGGGGGTTCGAGTCCCTCCGGGCCCACCACCCCCTCTTTTCTTGCGCTGACCTGCAGCTTTGCTCCCACCGTCCGTGGACACGGATGGACACCAGAGCCCCCGAATGGCCGTTCATTCCCCCGCCACACCCCCGCGGGGGAATGGCGGAGCGCCCCCACCTTCCTCGCGGGAGGGGGTGGCAACGGTGGCCGGTAAGCGTTCCTTCGGCGAGCTCGAGGCTCGTCGGAGCAAGACCACCCACAAGGTCATCAGCTGGCGCGCGCGGTACATCGGCCCGGACGGTGCCCGGCACTCGCGGGTCTTCGGCGACCGGATGGCCGCCGAGTCCTGGCTCGTCGACGAACGCCGGCTCATCGACCGCGACGAGTGGCTCCCGCCCGACCGGCGCGACGCCGCCGTCGAGCGACTCACGCTGAGCGAGTGGGCCACCGAGTACATCGAGGGCCGCACGCTGGCGCCCGGGACGCTGCGGGACTATTCGCGGATCCTGCGGGTGCACATCGACCCGACGATCGGTACCAAGTACCTGGACGAGGTCACCGTGGCCGAGGTCGCGGCCTGGCACGCGAGGTTGAAGAAAGACCTTCGGGCGCGAGCCCGGAAGGCGAACCGGGCGACCGACGGCTCGGGAGAGGCCGCACAGACCTACAAGTTCCTGTCGGCCGTGTTCAAGGCGGCGATCGCCCGCGGGCTCATCGACGCCTCGCCCGCACGCGTTGTCGCCGGCGGCCGGCACAAGCGACAGCGGCAGCCGGTGCTGCTCAGCGCGGCAGAGGTCCAGGCGCTCGCCCAAGCCCTGCCCGAGCACCTGCGGGCGCTGGCCGACCTGTTGAACTGGACGGGGCTGCGGATCGGCGAGGCCCGGGCGCTGCGGCGGCGGGACGTAGACCTGCGCGACCCGGCGTCGGCGTCCGTCAGTGTGGCGCAGAACGTCTCGCAGGGCGGCAAGGGCATCAACGCCGTCGTCGGACGGGTGAAGACGGACGCGGGCTACCGGACGGTGGCAATCCCGGAGGAGCTGGCGCTCGTCCTGCAGGCCCACATCGAGCGGTTCGCCCAGCCGGGGCGCGACGGGCTGCTGTTCCCGGGGCGTTCCGGGGGAGTCTTGCCCGAGGGCACCTGGCGGTACGCGTGGATCCGCGCGCGCGAGAAGGCGGGGCTACCGGATGTGCGCACGCACGACCTGCGGCATACCAGTCTGACCATGGCGGCCCGGGCCGGTGCGACTACCGCCGAGCTGATGCACCGCGCCGGGCACTCCGAGGCCCGGGTGGCGATGATCTACCAGCACGCCGCCGCCGACCGGGACCGCATGATCGCCGAGCGTATGGCGGCCATGGCTCGCGAGGACGAGCTGGCCGCGCGTCGTGCGCGCGGTGCGGCGTCGGGGTGATGAGGCTCGGCGCCGAGAGCCCTGCCGTGCTGTCGTAGCCGGGGTCCACCCCTGACGACGTGTGCACACCTGAGTCGTGACGGCGGCGCGAGCGCGTCGCCCGGGGAGGAGCGGAACCATGCGATCGACAGGCATCCAGAAGCGGACGCGGAGCCACGGGAAGCTCGTCGCCCTCGCCGACGCGGCAGAGGAGTTCAGCGTCTCGGTGAAGACGATCCGCCGTCGCATCGCCGACGGCACCGTCACCGGCTACCGCGTCGGCAGGCTCATCCGCGTCGACCTCGACGAACTGCGCGAACGACTCGCCGTGACCATCCCGGCCACGAGGGGGCGACTCGGGGCGTGACAGCGGGCCGTGAACGTCCGCGTCTCGCGACGCTGATCGGGTCTTCGCGGACACGGAGCGCGCGTTCGGGACGCGAAAACAGTGAACATGCAGGTCCCACGGTGGTGCGGAGTCACCACCACCGTGGGGTCCCCGCAAATCGCGGGGCCGGGGAGGTCCCGCGGGGGGCTTCCGTGTCGTGCCGCAGAACCGCGACGGTGGTGCCGAGCCGGCACCACCGTGGTCTCCGCCTGGTAGAACGGGGCCCCGCGGTGGTGACGAGTCATCACCACCGTTCTTTCCGGCGATAGGACTCCGGACCGGCATGCGAGCGAGGACCCGGCGAGTGCCTGGGGCCGCTCGATCACCGCGATGGTTCGCTCCATGCAGCGGATCGTCCCTCGAGTGCGTTACCGAGAACGTACGGGGTGGCGACCCCGTACGCACCCCGTACGCACCCCACGGGCCGACGTCTATGCAGGTCAGGGTGCGTACGGGGAGAACTCAGTGCGGACATTCCTCGAGGTTCGGCAGACCGAGCAAACGTGCGACGGAAGCTAGGACCAGGGCCAGGTGGCCCATTGCGACTCGGAAGTCTTGAGGACTTTCAGCACTTCCGCTCGGGCAAGAGGGGGCGAACGCTGGAAGGCCGAGGCAATCCGAGGAGCACTCCATGGGCGAGGCAGCACCTGTCGCACTGACGTTTCTCGGTGCCGCCGGCACGGTCACGGGGAGTCGCTTCCTGCTTGAGCGTGGCGATCGGCGGCTCCTGGTCGACTGTGGCCTCTACCAAGGTGAGCGGCAGTGGCGGCGGAAGAACTGGGATCCCTTCCCCATCGCGCCAGAGACGATCGACGGCGTCGTCCTCACGCACTGCCACCTGGATCACTGCGGGTACCTGCCGGTGCTGGTCCGGGACGGGTACCGAGGCTCGATCTGGATGACGGAGGGCACTGCTGCGCTCACCGCGATCGTGCTGCGCGACAGCGGGAACCTGCAGGAGCGGGACGCGGCCCTCGCACGTGCCTCAGGCTGGTCCCGCCACGACCCGCCGCTTCCGCTGTACACGGTGGCGGACGCCGAGCGAGCGATCGGCCGGTTCGAGACGGTGCCGTTCGACGTCGACGTGGACCTGGGCGAGGAGTTCGGCATCAGGCTCGTCCGCGCTGGCCACGTCCTGGGCTCGGCCAGCGTGCTCGCCCACGTCGGGAACTCGCGTGTCCTGTTCTCCGGCGACCTCGGGCGGACGCAGCATCCGGTGCTGCGACCGCGCGCCGAGCCGCCGTCGGCGCGGACCGTGGTGATCGAGTCCACCTACGGCGACCGCGAGCACGCCGACCCGGTGCAACCGCACGCGGCGTTCGCTGACGCCGTCCGGCGCACGATCCGCCGCGGCGGAGTGGTGCTCGTGCCCGCGTTCGCCGTCGACCGCACGGAGCTGGTGCTGCACGCGTTGTCCACGATGGTCCGCGAGGGGCAGATCCCCCCTGTCCCGGTGTACGTCGACAGCCCGATGGCGCTCGCGGCCCTCGACGTCTACGGGCGGGCAGGGGTCGCCGGCGAGCTGCGCCCGGGCGTGTCGAGCCTGGTCGACCTCCCGTCGTTGCACGCCGCGCGCACCCCGGACGAGTCGAGGGCTCTCAACTCGCCGGCGCAGCCCTGCATCATCGTCTCCGCGTCGGGCATGGCCTCCGGGGGACGCGTCGTCCACCACCTGCGCCACCTGCTCCCGGACCGCCGGAACTGCGTCGTGCTGACGGGCTATCAGGCGGTCGGCACCCGCGGCCGGATGCTGCACGACGGTGCCCGCGAGCTGAAGCTGATGGGCCGGTACGTGCCGGTGCGGGCGGAGGTCGTCGAGGACGAGGAGTTCTCCGTCCACGCCGACGCGGGCGAGCTCGTCGGCTGGATCAAGCAGATGCGGGAGCCTCCCGACGTCGCCTACGTCGTGCACGGCGAGGCTCGCGCGTCGGCGCCCCTGGCGGAACGGATCCGCGACGAGGTCGGTTGTGTCGCCGTCGTGCCCCGGCTCGACGAACGGGTCCTGGTGGACTGACGGAAGGCGACCTGGCGTCGTCCCGCACGCGATTCGTCGGCAGCGTTGGTGGCCGTCATGGCACCGGGGTAGAACGGGGGCATGGGGCCGGTGCGGGTGTATCTCCTCGACGACCACGAGCTGGTGCGCCGCGGGCTGGAAGGGCTGTTCGAGGCGGAGGGCGGCTTCGAGGTCGTCGGTGAGTCGGGCTCGGCCCGCGAGGCTCTCCAGCAGATCCCGCGGTGCCGGCCGGACGTGGCGCTCCTCGACGTGCGGCTGCAGGACGGGTCCGGCATCGAGGTGTGCCGGGAGCTGCACTCCACGATGCCCGAGCTGCGTGCCCTGATGCTGACGTCGTACGACGACGACGAGGCCCTGTTCTCGGCCATCATGGCGGGGGCGTCCGGATACCTGCTGAAGGTGATCACCGGTTCGGACGTGATCGACGCGGTACGGCGGGTCGCCGCGGGGCAGTCGTTGATCGACCCGGCGCTGACGTCGCGGGTCCTGGAGCGACTGCGCGCTGGTCCCGCGGAGGCGCCGGCCCTGGCGGCCCTCAGCGACCAGGAGCACAAGGTGCTGACCCTCATCGCCGAGGGGATGACCAACCGGCAGATCGGGGCCCGGATGTTCCTGTCCGAGAAGACGGTGAAGAACTACGTCTCGAACATCCTGACCAAGCTCGACCTCGAGTCCAGGACGCAGGCCGCCGTCCTGGCGACGAGGCTGCTCGGAGGCACACCCGAGAGGTGACCGTCCTGACGCGCCCACCTGTCAGGACGAACGGGGCGGCGTGGCGATCGGGACGCGCCAGGTCAGGACGCTGCCGTGCGGCTCGCCGGCGGTGATCTCGAAGGTGCCGTCGAGCTCGGCGGCGCGCTCGGCGAGGTTGATCAGGCCGCTGCGCGCCTCGGCCGGGTCGAAGCCCACCCCGTCGTCAGTGACGGTGCAGGTGAGCTCACCCGGCGCCGCAGTGACGCTCACGCGCACGGTGCTGGCCGAGGCGTGCCGGGAGACGTTGGAGAGGCCCTCGCGCAGCACGGCGACGACGTGATGGCGCAGGGCCGGATCGACCAGCGTGTCCACGGGGCCCTCGATCCGGAGCACGGGCTCGGGGTCGAGGACGCGTCCGTACTCGGCAACGACGGCCTGGATCTTCGCGCGCATCGAGTGCTGCTGGCGCTCCGACGGGCGCAGGTCCGCGATCGACTGACGGACCTCGCGGATCGTGGCGTCGAGATCGTTCGTCACCGTGCGCAGCCGCTCCCGGACCTCGGGCGGCGACTGCCGCTCGACGGCCTGCAGCTGCAGGCCCAGCGCGAAGAGGCGCTGGGTGACGCCGTCGTGCAGGTCGCGCGCGATCCGGTTGCGCTCGGCGAGGACGGCGATCTCCTGCTGCATGGCCCTCGTGTGGCGCCGTTCCAGGACCAGGGACGCCTGGCCGGCGAAGTTGGCCACGAAGTCGAAGTCCTCGCCGAGTTGTTCCGCGTACGCGCGCTGGGGGAGCACGATGACGAGCGCGCCGCGGGTCATGGTGTCGAGGGACAGCCGGGTCATGACGGCGCTGCCGTCACCGGGGAGCTCGGCCCAGCGGGTCTGGCTGCTGGCCATGGCGAGCATCAGGGCCGGGTGCAGGTCGGCGAGCGTGCGACGGGGGTCGCGGCTCAGGTCTCCGGCCGCGGCGCGGACGGTGAACGTGCCGAGAGCCTCGGGCGCGGGGTCGGGGGCGATCGCCATCGCGGTCGTGCCGCCGGACGCGCGCAGGGCCGCACGGAGGACGGCGTCGACGGCCTCGGTGGTGTCCGCCGCCCGCAGCACCTCCGACGGGGTCGCCGCCGCGGCCTCGAGCCAGCGTGCGCGGCGCTCCGCGGTCATCAGGAGCCGGGCATGGTCGATCGCGAGGCCCGCGAGACCCGCCAGCGCGGTGACGGCGTGCTCGTCGTCGGCGGTGAAGGTGGGGCCCGTGGTCTTGTCCGTGAGGTAGAGGTTGCCGAAGACGTGCCCGCGCACCTTCACGGGCAGGCCGAGGAAGGTCGTCATGGGCGGGTGCCCGGGTGGGAAGCCCGACGACGACGGGTGGCGCGACAGGTCGTCGAGCCGGAGCGCCTCCTGGTGGACGATGAGGTGCCCCAGGAGGCCGCGGCCCGTGGGCAGGTGCCCGATCCGCGCGCGCTCCTCGTCGGTGACGCCCTCGGTGACGAACTCGACGAGGTGGCGGCGGGACCGTCCGATGACGCCGAGGGCCCCGTAGCGTGCCCCGGACAGCGTGCATGCGGCCCGCACCACGCCGAGCAGGAGGTCGCGCAGGTCGAAGTCTGCCGCGACGCCGCTGACCGCCTGCAGGACGGCGTCCTGCACCTCGGCCGAGGTCTTGTCCACCTCTCGAGCGTAGGGCGCCCGAGGTTCGACGGCGCTCCCGGGCGACATCCGGTGGGCGGCGGCCCTCGGTTCACCCGGTCTGGACATCGCGTCGCGCGAAGCGGAGCGTCCCGGCAGCGACGCCGGCACCGGCGACGGCGGCCATGAGCACCAGCGGCGTCCACGTGAGCGGCTCGTACGGCTGGTAAGGCGTCGCCGAGAAGGGAAGGGCGTCCAGCACCCAGGCGGGCAGGGCGTCACCCAGGATCATGGCGAAGAAGCTCGCCACCAGGATGCCCCAGGTGAAGGGGACTGAGAACCGGGGTGCCCAGCCGAAGAGCGCGACGGCGAGCCCGACGTACACCATGACCGCGGGCCAGTACGCAAGGGCGGCCAGCGCGAACCGTCCCGCCTGTTCGGGATCGCCGAGCGGCCCGCCGTGCTCGAGCCCCAGAACCCCGCCCGCGGCCGCGAGGAGGACTCCCGCGCCGAGCACGGGGATCAGCAGGTGCTGCAGCGTCCATCCGATCCGGGATAGGGCGCCCGCCAGCTGGATCTCGGCGAACCCTGCGGCCTCCTCGGAGCGCAGGGTGACGGCGGACTGGATCGCGAAGACGGTGACGACGACGGCGAGCATCGCCACGAGGAGGGCGAGCAGCGCGTCCACGCCCGTCCCGCGGGCGACGTCCGCGATGGCGCCGCCCGAGTCGGCGAAGAGGTCCGTCATCGCCTCCGCGACGGAGCCGAACATCGCGGCGGCGAGCAGCACGGTCGCCGTCCAGCCGAGCAGGGGGCCGCGCTGGAGCCGCAGCGCCAGCCACAGCGGCCGCGCCCAGCGCGCCGGAGCGCCGCCGGGCCCGCGCCGCTCTGCCAGGACGCCGCGCCCGTGGTCGCGGCGGGCCTCGACGCGGACCGAGACCACGAGCAGCGTGGCGGCGAGGGCGAGGAGCAGCGCCAGGGGCCACCACCGGTCGCCGCCCCACGGCCGCATCTCCTGCGCCCACCCGATGGGGGAGGCCCAGGTGAGGGTGCCGTCGCCGAGGTCGCCCGCCATCCGCAGCAGGTAGCACCCGCCGAGCACGGCGGAACCCAGGGCGTTGGCGGCGCGCGACGTGGTCGCGACCTGGCCCGCCAGCGCTCCCACGCCGACGCCGAGCAGCCCGACACCGCTCACGGAGGCGCCCAGCACCAGGGACCCGGCGACACCCGCCCCCTCGGGGTCGAGCCCGCCGAGGATCGAGGCCGCCGCCACGCCCAGGCCGACCGCCACGACCAGCGCACCGGTGACGCCCCAGCCGGCGACCGAGCCGGCGTGCACGCCGAGCACCCGTGAGCGCAGCAGCTCGGTGCGGCCGGCCTCCTCGTCCGCGCGCCCGGCGCGGGTGACGAGGAACAGGGCGCCGAAGGCCAGCGCCAGCGCGGTGGTCATCCAGATCTTGGTCCACACCGCGCCACCGAGCGTGGCGGGCGCGGCGGCGAGCCCGGTGAGCGCCCGGACGCCCGGGGTGTCGCTGATCGTCGCGAAGTCGCGGAGCGCCTCGGGCGTGCCGAGGAGGTCGCGGTAGTAGGCGCAGACATAGGCGAACATGCCGACGAGCACGAGCCACCACGCGGCCAGCCGCACGCGGTCCCGGCGCACCCGGAAGCGCACCATCGTCGCGAGCCCGGCCAGCGTGTCTTCGGGCACCTGTCGGGCGTGGGCGGCGGTCCGGTCGCGGCGGGGCGCGGTCGTGGCGGTCATCGTCTGCCTCCCGCGCCGAGCGCGGCGAGCTCGTCGTCGTAGTGGCTGAGGAACAGCTCCTCGAGCGACGGGGGGTTCGCCACCAGGCCGCGCGGGTGCAGGGGTGCGAGCGCCGCGAGCACGCGCGGCAGGTCGGCGTCGTCGACCGCGAAGCTGACACGCCCGTCGGCCGTCGCCAGGTCGTGGATGCCGGGGATGACCGTGAGGCGGCCCGCGCCGCCGTCGAGCACGAGGCTCACGCGGGTACGGGTCAGGTGCCGCAGCTCGGCGATCGTCCCGGACTCGACGGTGGCCCCGTCGCGGATGATCGTGACGCGGTCGGCGAGGCGTTCCACCTCGGGAAAGAGGTGGCTGGACAGCAGCACCGACCGCCCCTCGGCGCGGACCTCTCGGACGGAGGCGGTGAACGCCGCCTCCATCAGCGGGTCGAGGCCGCTGGTGGGCTCGTCGAGCAGCAGCAGCTCGGCGTCCGACGCGAGGGCCGCGACGAGCGCGACCTTCTGCCGGTTGCCCTTGGAGTAGGCGCGCGCCTTCGTGGTGGGGTCGAGCTCGAACCGCTCGAGCATCTCCTGCTTGCGGCGGGGGTCCAGGGGCCCGGACAGGCGGCACAGGATGTCGATCGCCTGACCGCCGGTCAGGTTGGGCCATAGGGTGACGTCGCCCGGGACGTACGCGACGCGCCGGTGGAGGCGCACCGCGTCCGTCCACGGGTCCCCGCCGAGGAGGTCGACCCGCCCTGCATCGGCGTGCAGCAGGCCGAGCAGGATCCGGATGGTGGTGGTCTTCCCCGACCCGTTGGGGCCGAGGAAGCCGGTCACCTGCCCGGTGGGGACGACCAGGTCGAGGCCGTCCAGCGCTCGGACGTGCCCGAACGACTTGGACAGGCCCTCGACCCGGACGGCGGGCCTGGAAGGGCTGCCGGTGGTCATGGCGTCCTCACACCAGGATGGGCCAACGCCGAACCAGCGCCGTGCTCTGCCACCACGCTCCGAGCCCGAGCGTGCGTCCGGCGTCGCCGAGAGCGAGCGCGACCAGGACGAGCGCGTAGATGAGGTGGTCGTCCATGAACGGGTTGTTCGCCGGCGGCAGGACGGCCGACCACATGAGGACGAGCATGAGCGCGCCTGCCACGGCGGCGATGCGCATCCCGATCCCGAGGATCAGCGCGAGCCCGATGCCGAGCAGCCCGATCATGAAGACCCAGTCGACCCACGCCTGGCCCGCGAGGCCCTGGTAGAAGTCGGCGAAGGGTCCGGCGGTCGCGTTGCCCAGGAAGCCTGCGGTGGGCTGACCACCGTCGAGCCAGGCGCCCTCGGGAGGGGTCTCGTGGCCGAGGCCGAAGAGCTTGTCGAGGAACGCCCACAGGAAGACCCACCCGAGGCAGATACGGATGACGGCGCTTACGTACCGCAGGGCCGTGCGCGACCCGGGCGAGGTCTCGGCCGCGGTCTCGACGGTGGTGCCCGGCCGTGCAGGGGCCGGTGACGACGCGCCCGCGTCGTGACGGTACTCGAACGTGCTCATGATGACGTGCCTCCAGATGACAGGCCGCCGACGGATTCGGCGGCGAGGGGTGGGGAGAGCGGACTGTCGGAGGGGGAGACCTGCGCCTGTGCCGCGACGGCGGGCTCGCGGGACGCCTCCATGGGCGGACGGGGCGGGATGACCTCGACGGGGCACCGCGCGTGCTGGAGCACGGCGCGCGTCACGCTGCCGAGCGCGGCCGCGATCATGCGCGAGCCGAGGGCACCGTGCCCGTGACGGCCCATGACCATGAGGTCGGCGCCGGCCGAGTGCCGCACCAGGGTGTCGGGGATGTTGGCGTACTCGAGGTGGAGCTCGAACGGCACGTCGGGGTGGTCGTGCGCGGCCGCGTCGACGAGGCCGTCGATGATGCCGTGGGCCTGGATGCCCCACTCCTCCTGGACCGACCACTCGTCGACCAGGTAGCTGTAGAACGGGTCCAGGCGCCAGCAGTGCACGATCTCCAGCCGGGCCTCCCGCTCCTCGGCGACGGCGAACGCGTGCGCGAGCACGTCGGCCGAGCATCGCGAGCCGTCGATGGCGGCGACCACGCGGTGCGCGTCGGCCTCCTGCACCCAGTCGTGGGGCACGCTCACCACGGGGCAGACGGCGCGGGACACGACGCCGAAGGTCGTGCTGCCGGTGAACATCCGCTCCAGCAGCGAGGACGAGCGGTGCCCGAGGACGACGAGGCGGGAGCGCTCCGCGGCGGCGACGAGGAGGTCGACCGCCGGCCCGAGCGCGACCTGGAGGCGGACGGCAACCTTGCCGCTCGAGAGGTCCTCGACGACCTCCCTGGCCTCCGCGAGGAGCTGGTGCCCGACGTCGACCAGAGGCTCGCCGCTGATGAGCGGGAGCATCGGCCCGACCGGGACGATCTCGTGGACGGCGTTGATCAACCAGAGGGGGCACCTCTCGCGCTCCGCCCGTCGGACCGCGTACGCCAGGGCACGCGAGGCCTCCGCCGACCCGTCGATCCCGACGACGATCGGGCGGTCCGGCGCGGGGCCGCCCGACGCGCTGCTCCCCGAGGCGTGGACCTCCGGGGTGGTGCCGGGAGTGGTGCCCGTCGTGGTGCCCATCGTGCGCTCCGTTCCGTGACGTTGGCCGCGGGGTTGCTGCTTCCACGGTTCTCCGTGTCGTGACGGACCGGCAGTGCCATGCGCCACCTGAACTGGGGGCCATTGGGCACCCGTGCCCGGGATCGAGACCGTCGCCCGAGCTCGGGTACCGGGTGACCAAAGACCCCGTCGGCCTGGGTCGAGTGGTCCCGCCGCCGCCAGGGGCGGACGGTCAGGCGTCGGGGGCGACCGAGTCCTCGACGGTGCGGCGCAGGGTGTGGCGTGGCGTGGTCCCGTACCCGAGGCGCATGAGCATCTGCGGCGGGGCGTCGAGCGAGAGCGCCTGGCGCAGGTCGTGCCGGGTGGTCGGGTTCTCCAGGACCGTGGTCGCGAACGACGCACGCACGAAGTAGGTGGTGGCCACCAGCAGCAGGCGCTCGAGCGCCTGGCCGGCCGCGATCCAGTCACGGGGCGTGTCCCCGGCGGTCAGGAGGACCGCCATCGTCGACCGCTGCTCGAACTGCGCGTTGCCGGCGCTGGCGAGGAACCGGCGTACGGGGGAGCGGTCGTCGAACGTCCAGGGGCCGAGCATCTCCTGCGGGATGCCGTCGGGGCGGTCGGGCGCGACGGCGGTCCACGCCCTCTCCTCGCCTCGGGCGGCCGGGTCCTCGGCGGCCAGGGCCTCGGCGCGCCGCACCAGCGACATCACCTGGTCGCGCGCCGGCTCCGAGGGCTGGATCAGGCGGAGCACGGCGCCCTCGTCGTGGGCGGCGATCTGGATGGCCTGCAGGACGTCCGCGTCCAGCGGCTGGTCGTCGAAGGGGCTGCGCGTCGTGACGCGGCGGGCGATCGCCACCGCGAGCTCCAGCTCGTCGATGTCGGGACCCGGACCCGGCCGCAGATCGATCTCCGCGACGAGCAGGTGGTCGTCGGGGTCGGGCAGCACCGTGACCACGGGCAGCAGCGACTCCCGTCGGGCGGCCAACCGGGCGTTGAGGACGAACGCCCCGCAGCTGATGAGCATCTCCCGGCCCTGCGGGTCGGAGTGGCGCAGCTGCCGGGACGGGTCGGCGCGCACGACGACGCGGTTGCCGCGCACGCGCACCTGCCATGGCTGCGTGTTGTGCACGCTCGGTGCACGATCGGCCGCCCTGAGGATCCGCTCGATCCGGGCATCCAGGAGCTCCATGAGCTCACCTCCCTGCAGCGGGGCCGACGGGGAGCAGCGGCGCCACGTCCACAGTAGACCGCGAGCAGCACGTGGCCGGGTAGGGCAGGACGTCCTCCCTCACCGGGTCCATCGGTCCTGGACCTTCGCCTCTGGCCAGCCACGCGCACGCCCCCGCACGGTGGGCACGGGGACGTGATCGCACGGTCGACGCGTGCCAGGGACGATTCCGGAGGTGATTCCCCGTGGGGACGACGAACGAGCGCATCGCGCGGATCATCGGCGCGGGCACCCGAGCGCCGAGCGTGCACAACACGCAGCCGTGGTCGGTCCAGGTCGACGACGAGCGGCACCTGACGGTGCGTGCCGACCCGTCGCGGCAGCTGCGCCACGGCGACCCGCAGGGCCGGGAGATGTTCATCAGCTGCGGAGCGTTCCTGATGAACCTTCGGGTGGCTGCGGCGCACGAGGGACTGGACGCCCACGTCCAGCTCGCACCGGACCGGCGCGACCCGTGGCTGGCCGCTCGCGTCATCCTGAATCCGTTGGCCGCGCCGGGCTTCTTCGACGCGAGCCTGTACGCCGCGATCACGGTGCGCCGCACGGCGAGGGGAGCGGCAGCGACGCGGCCCTTGGACCGTGCGGACCTGGAGCTGTTGCGTCGGGCCGTGGACCTCGAGGGCGCCGGCGTCGTCTTCCTCGACCCACGGGTCGTGGCCCGCGGTCATCTCGTGTCCACCATGCGCCGGGCCGAGGCGCTCGCGGTGCGCGACCGTGCGCCGCTGGTCGAGGAGCGGTCGTGGCTCGGGGTGTCGCGCGAGCGCACTGACGGCGTTCCCGTCGCGGCGATGGGCGGATGGTTCGACGAGCCGATCGTCGACGCGCACGCGGTGGTGCGTGACGACGCCGACGGCGCGCGGACCTTCGAGGGCAACGTCACAGCCGCGATCATCACGACGCTCGGCGACGGGCCGTGCCACTGGCTCGTCGCCGGGCAGGCGCTGGAGCGCATGCTCCTCGTCGCCGCGACCCGTGGCGTCCAGGCCTCCTTCGCGACGCGGGTGCTGGAGAACCCCGCGACGCGCTCGGAGCTGGAGGACGCCTTCCATCTGGAGTCCCGCGCGCAGATGCTGCTGCGCTTGCGCTACGGCGCGGGTGCGCCGTCCACACCGCGCCGCGACGTCGACGAGGTGACCGGAATGGCCCCGGTCGGGGACGGGTACGCCGCGACTCCTGCCCGAGGACAGCAGCCGGCCGAAAGGAGCCCGGCATGAACGACAGCACGGTCGACACCACCGGGGGAGGCGACGCCGGAGCCGGCCGCGACACCTGGACGAGGGGCGTGGTCGTCGGCGTCGACGGCTCGGCCGAGGGCTATCGCGCCTTCGACTGGGCCCTGGCCGTCGCGGACCGGCACCACTCCCTGCTCACCGTCTCGCACGCCGAGCCGCTCCCCGTCGGGCCGACCGTGCCGTTGCCGACCTACGACCGCGCGCCCCTGCACGACAGGGGAGACGAGATCCTGCGCACCGCTCTCGCGCGTGCGGGGAACCGGCCACCAGGGGCGAAGGACGTCGAGGTCTCGGTCAGCATCGGTACCCCCGCCGCCGTGCTGACGGCGCTCTCCGAGGACGTCGACCTCGTGGTCGTGGGACGCCGTGGGTCGGGCGGGTCGGCTCATGCGCTGGGATCGGTGTCCGCCGCGACCGCCGCCCGTGCCCGCGGGTCCGTCGCGGTGATCCCCGCCAGCACGGTGGGCACCCGACCGAAGCGTGTCGTCGTCGGGGTGAGCTTCGAGCACGACCTCACCACGGCCCTGACCCTGGCGTTCTCCGAAGCACGGCATTGCGCTGTCCCGGTGAAGCTGGTGCACGCCGTCCAGCCGCTGACGCCGATCGCCTCCCAGAGCGGCTCGGCCGGGACCGAGGAGCTCTACCGAGAGCTCCAGTCGCTCCTGGACCGGTGGACGGCCCGGTACCCGTCGGTCACCGCAACGGTCGAGCTCCGCGGCGGTGAGGCCCCCGAGCTGCTGCTCGCCCAGGTGACCGCCGCCGACATGCTCGTCGTCGGGGGACGCCGCCACTCGCGACTCGTGGGCAGGCTCCTGGGCTCGGTCCCCGACGTCCTGCTCGCCGACGCGACCGGCGCGGTCGTCGTCGCCCATGCGCCCAGGCTGGACCCGGGTCCGCACGAGGAACCGTCGTGAGCACGACAGGGCGCGGACGCCCATGAACGCCTGGACGACCGGCCACGCACCAGGAGAGCTCCTGCGGTGCGACCTCGACAAGCCGTGGCCCGCCCCGGACGAGGTCCTCGTGCGGGTCGAGGCGTGCGGGGTGTGTCGGACCGACCTGCACGTCGTCGACCGCGACCTGCCCGTGCACCGCCGTCGGGTCGTGCCGGGACACCAGGTCGTGGGCACCGTGGAGGTGTCCGGACCCGCGGTACGGACCCTGGCCCCGGGAGACCGCGTCGGCATCGCGTGGCTCCGACGCACCTGCGGGGTGTGCCGATGGTGCCGGGAGGGGCGGGAGAACCTGTGCCCCGACTCCGAGTACACCGGCTGGGACGCCGACGGCGGGTTCGCCGAGTACACCACGGTGCCGGAGGCCTACGCGTACCCCCTGCCGCCGACCGTCGACGCGGTGGCGACCGCCCCGCTCCTGTGCGCGGGCATCATCGGCTACCGTGCGCTCGCCCGCGCGAACCTGCCGCCCGGCGGCCGGCTGGGCGTCTACGGCTTCGGCTCCAGTGGCCACGTCACCGCGCAGATCGCGCTCGCCCAAGGCGCCCGGTTGTCGGTCATGACCCGTGGCGAGGCCAGCCGGGACCTCGCGCGTGACCTGGGCGCGGACTTCGTCGGCGGCGCCACGGACGCACCACCGACGAAGCTCGACGCCGCCATCGTCTTCGCACCCGCAGGGGAGCTGGTACCCCACGCGCTGCAGGCCACCGCGGCCGGGGGAACGGTCGTGCTGGCCGGGATCCACATGAGCGACGTCCCTACGATGGCCTATCAGGAGAACCTCTTCCACGAGCGGGACCTGCGGACCGTCACGGCGAACACCCGTGCCGACGGCGCGGCACTCCTGCGGCTTGCCACCACGCTGGGAATCGCCCCCGTCGTGACGACCTTCCCGTTCTCTCGCGCGGACCAGGCGCTCCGAGCCCTGCGGGCGGGCGCCGCCGCCGGTTCGCTCGTCGTCACGCCAGGTTGATCGGCAGGCTAGGTCCTGCTCCAGGTCTCGGCCGCCGCTCGTCCGAGGGCCTCGCCCCAGACCTTGGCGCGCGTCAGCTCCTCGGGCAGAAGCGGGCCTTCGGTGTCGGCGACGTAGAAGGACTCGGGCTCGGCGATCGTCCTGTGGCCGTGACGGTGCAGGGCTCGGGCGGCCGCATGGGCGGCGGATCCGGGCAGGTGCTGGACCGCCCTGGCCCGGGTGTCGAAGGTCGCGTAGACCCGGTCGGCGTGGTCGGCCGGCAGGAGGGAGATCCACTCGCGGATGCCCACCGACTCGTGCGGGGCGGTACCACCGCGCTCCTGGGCGTCGCGGCGGGTGCGTTCGCGGCTCATGCTGAAGGCGTGGGTAGGCCCGCCGACGACGACCAGGGTCACGTCGTCCGACGCCGCAACCGGCGCGTCCGCGACGGACACGACCCGCACCCTGGTGTGGCGGGCGACGCCGTCGGCGACGGCGCGGGCGACGGCCTCGGTGTTGCCGAAGCTCGTCTCGAACACGATGAGCGCAGACATGGTGATCACGGTCCTCCGATCGGGTGCTTCTTCCGTGCCCAGCAGAACGCTCCGATGCGCATGCCCGGAAGTGGCCGTCGTCCCGAGCGGGCGAGACCAAGGTCCCCACGCCTCCGGGCCGGTGGCCCCTGCCTGCGGCCCGCGGGGCGCGACCATGCTGGCGAGACGGACGGCACCTCGCGACGCCGTCCCCGGACGCCAGGGAGGACCGAGTGCTGGCCGCCGACATCATGACCACTGCCGTAGACACGATTCGTCCGGACGCCCTGGCGGACGATGCCCTGCGCATCCTGGGAACGCACGCGATCACCGCGCTGCCCGTCGTCGACGATCGCGGCCGCCTCGTGGGGATCGTCAGCGAGGGCGACCTGCTGGCCGGAGGCGTCGCCCGTGATCCGCGGTCGACGCTGCGCCGGGACGACGGGGTGGCCGCCGCACTGCCGCTCCCCGTCGTACGGGTCGGCGACCTCATGACCCGACCGGTGGTCACGGCCGTGCCGAACCAGGACGTCGCGAGCCTCGTCGGTGCGATGCTCGCCCGTGGCATCCACTCCGTCCCTGTCGTCCTCGGGGCGCGCGTGGTCGGCATGCTCAGCCGCAGCGACGTCGTGCGGGCGCTGGCGCGCACCGACGCGCAGATCGCCGCCGACGTCACGGCACAGCTTCGGGGCGCGGGCCTCGACGACTGCGAGTGCGTCGTCCGCGAGGGAACGGTGCGGCTCACGGGCGGATCCCTAGCGGACCGGCGGCTGGCGGTGTCGCTCGCCCAGGTGGTTCCGGGGGCGCGGGCGGTGGTGGCGGTCGACCGGACCGCCGGTGGGTAGCGTGCGCGCTCGGCGCGAGCGCGTCGCCGGCGGGCGGGACCTTCGGATCCGTACCGTCGATCGTTCGGCCCTTCCGAGCTGAGGGATCTGGCCACCACGCTGGAAGCGTCCGAGGAGGCGCATGATGCGACGTCCCATCGCGTGGGTTGCCGTGGGCGTCGTGGTCGCCCTGGCGGTCGCGGTCGGCGGTCTGATGACGGGTGCGATCCTTCGTGTGTCCGGCGGAGGCCCAGTGCCCATGATGTCCGGGTGGTCGGACAGCGCACCCGGGTGGGACAGCATGTCGGGGATGAGAGGTGCCGGGGCGCCGGGCGCCGCGATCGGTGACCCGGAGAGCGCGTACCTGGTGGACATGGTCGCCCATCACCAGGAGGCGATCGTCGCGGCCGGGGAGCTCGCTCGGTCCGACCGCCCGGAGATGCGCGCCCTCGGGGCATCGATCGTGGCGACGCAGACGGCGCAGGTCCGCCAGATGCTGGAGTGGCTCCGCGAGTGGTATCCCGACCACGACGCCGCGAGCTACCGGCCGATGATGCGTGACCTGTCGGGGCTGTCCGGGGACGACCTGGATCGCGCGTTCCTCCAGGACATGATCGGCCACCACATGGTCGCCGTGATGATGTCGCAGCACCTGCTGCGGCACGGCGTCGAGCACGCGCAGGTCGCCGTGCTGGCGCGCGACGTGCGGGAGGGGCAGCGTGCCGAGATCCTGCTGATGCGCTCCTGGCTCGCGTCCTGGTTCAGCTCTTGAGCACCTCGCCGAACCGCTCGAGGACGAGCGGTGCGTGCTTCGGGACCCCGGTCAGCGGCACGACCTCGACAGGTGCTCCGGGGTGCCCGAGGATCGCCCGGCTGGTGGGCCCGAGGCGTCCGGGGTGCTCGATGTCGCGTCGCCGCCGGGCCAGGAGGAGCACATCAGCGCGCACCGCGGTGTCCACCAGCTCCTGCGCCGGCCGACCCGGGACCACGGAGATCTCGACCTCGACGTCCGGGAAGCTGGCCTGCCAGTCGGCCACCGTCTGCTCGAGGAGCCTGGTGGCGGCGATCACCCACTCGCCCGTGACGGACCGTTCGTGGTCGAGGGCCGTGTACGGGTCGGGCACCTTCCAGACGTGCATCACCTGCAGCAGCGCGTGCCGGGCGGCAGCGAGCGGGAACGCGTACGCGAGAACTTCGCTCGACCTGGGCTCGACGCCGACGAGGACGCGGCCGTGCTCCGTGGGCTGCCAGTCCCCGTCGATCACCGCGACCGGGACCGAGGCGCGGGCGGCCACACCGGCCGTGGTCGTGCCGACGTACACCCGCTCCAGACCCTGCCGGGTCTCCCGGCCGAGCACGATCAGGCTGCCCGCCGCCGCGGCCACCGTGAGCTCGACGACGCGGCGTCCCTGGCGCAGCACACCGTCGACGGTGAGGTCCGGTGCCAGGGCACGGGTGCGGTCGACCGCCTCGTCGAGAACCTTCCGCGCCACGCCCACGAGCGCGTCGCGGGGGTAGTCCATGTACGGCATGGAGCCGCCGACCGGCAGCGCCGCGGGCGCGACGTGCACGACCGTCAGCCGTGTCCGGCGGCGTCGCGCCTCGTGGATCGCGTACCGGACCGCGCCGTCGCTGCGGTCCGTCCCGTCCACGGCCACGACGACCGGTGCGGGGTGTGCGGTGGTGCTCATGGTCTCGTCCTTCCTGGTGCTACGACGACCGGGCCGCGGCGACGGCGGGGCCGGTGACGGCGACGACGACGCGCGTGCGCCAGGTCGCGGGATCCGGGTCGGACTCCGGCCCGGCCTCGTACAGCTCCCACGACTCGCCGAGGGGGCGCAGGTGGTGCTGCGTGATCCACGAGTCCAGCCGGGCGTACGTCGCAGGGAGGCCGTCGTAGGGGCCGGCATGAACCGTCTCGACTACGCGGGTGGCCGGCAGGGGCTCGGCGACGACGACACCGGCCTCGGGCCCGAGCCCCGGCACGTCCTGGACCTCGGGGAGATCGACGACGTTGTCGACGGGAAACCCGACCTCGACGTCGAGGCCGTCCCCGGTCCGGTCGCGGTAGCGCCCGTAGGGCGGGCCCGCCGGCCGGGCGCCGAGCCGGTCCAGGAGCTCGGCGACGCGGGGGAGAAGGGTGGAGAACACCGCGGAAAGCTCGTCGGGGTGGGCGATCCGCCGCACCCCGACGGCCGCCTGCTCGGGATGGTCGATCAGCCTGATCTCTCGGTCGTCCACCGTCGTCTCCCTTCGCTCACGCGCTGTCGGCCACCTGCCGTGGCCACCGTCGTGCGCGACAGTTCCACGCTCGCCCCGTGCGACGTCGAGCGACAGGGCCGTTGGTCACTACCGGGTGGGCCGCACTCCCTCGTGCGGTCCGGTCGGACGGCACTGTGCCCGGCTACGCCGAGGGCTGGACGATCGGGGCAGGGAGCCGGCGGCAGAGGTTCGTCGGCCGCGCCGCGAAGGAGATCGTGATGACGCACACCTGGAAGGCCGAGATCCAGCTCTTCGACGCCGACGACCCGGGGGCCGACGGTGTCGTCACGGCGGCCCACGCCCTCCTGACGACGTCGGCCGGGACGCAGGTCGAGGGGCGTGGCTACGCACGCCGCAGCCCGCGGGACGTCGGCGTGACGGAGATCGGCGAGGAGCTCGCCGTGAGCCGTGCCCTGCGGGACGTGGCCGACCGCCTCCTCAGCGCCACCGAGGACGACATCGCGGAGATCGAGCACCGCGACGTCCAGCTGCGGCGATAACGCCTCGGAACGGGGTGGAGGTGAGATCGGTCAGGGCGCGGGGCCGTCGACTCAGCAGCCTGCTCGTGGTGGTGGGCGCGGTCGGCCTCGGCATGCGCCTGCTGCACGCCCACCGGCACTGGGGTGCCACGGCCGACGAGATCGTGGGGGACCTGCCCGGTGACGACCTCGTCCCCGAACCGGCCGAGTCCACGACACTCGGGACCACGGTCGCAGCGCCTGCGGCGACGATCTGGTCGTGGCTCGTCCAGATGGGGCAGGACCGCGGGGGGATGTACAGCTACGACTGGGCCGAGAACCTGGTGGGTCTCGACATCCACAGCACGAACGAGGTGCGACCGCAGTGGCAGCACCTGTCGCCGGGGGACCGGGTCGTCGTCGTGCCGGAACGGTACGCAGGAATGCCATCCGGCTACGCGTTCCGCGTCGCGCACGTCGACCCGCCACGGACTCTCGTGCTCCGGCAGAGTCCCCCGGAGCATCCGTGGAACGGTGTCTGGTCCTTCCACATCCTCCCATGCCCCGACGGGACCAGCCGGCTCCTTGCGCGCTCGCGCACCGAGACGCCGGACAGCCGCGCGCTACGCCTTGCCACACGTCTCGGCGAGCCGGTGACCCTGGTGATGACCCGACGCATGCTCCGGGGGATCCGATTGCGCGCCGAGCGGGCGAGCGTGTAGAGCAGCGTCCCGTAGCACCGCCTGGCCTCAGTCCGCCGCCGTAGAGGAGGGCTCTCAAGGTCGCCGCGCCGAGGCGATCGCGGCAGGGGCGTCTCGCGCACGAATGTCGACCCGCAAGATGCAGGTACGTCGTCGCAGCCACGCCTAGCCTGCGCCTCAGACCGACCCCCGTACGCACCGGAACGAGAGGTTCACACCTCTGGCACCTGAGGCGGATTGAGCTCCACACCTGTCAGGTGTGACGGTCTCGCTGCGGGTGGTCTCGGCTGGGCAGGGTAACGCCTACCTGCTGCGGTCGGTCGTGACCGGTGACGGGAGCGCGCCGCAGGCGTCGGCGTTCACGAGGTACTTCACCGAGGCGGGTACACCGCCCGGCGTGTGGATGGGGAGGTTGGTGTTCTGCGTGGCGAGCGTGACCCCGGCGGTGACGAGCCACAGCAGGGTCCCGCCGACCAGGGTCTTCCACCACCAACACCCCTTGGCCCGGACGGGAGCGGCTGCTGGTGCGGTCGTGCGACTGGGTTTCATGGCAGGTCTTCCTCGTTCGGTCGTCGGTCCTCGGGTGGTGGGGGTGCGCTGCGGGTGGTCAGACCTGCGCGCGAGGCACGAGCGGCGGCGCCGGCGGCGGGGCGACGACGGTCCACGCGTCGCCACTGCCCCGCAGTGCCGTACCGAGGGCGTCGACGACGGCGGATGTCACGACGGGGCCGTCGGCCGGCCGGTACCAGAAGCGGACCGCCATGATGGTCCGCGCGTTCTCGACAGACACCGTGAGCGCGACGGGTGACGGATCGGCGAGCATGCCCGTCGTCGCTGCGACGACCGCGGAAAGCTCAGGCGCCGGCCCTGCGGTGCGTACCTCGACCTCGCCGCGACGTGCGCCGTGCACGCTGTGATTGATCAGGGGGTCGCCAGGACGCCGGCGTTCGGCACGTGCACGGTGCGGCCGTCGAAGTCCGCAGCACGACAGATCGGCCGTTCATCTCGGTGACGATGCCGTGCCAGTCCTGCGTCTCGACCTCGTCGCCGAGCCGGATCGGCATGCGGGTCTGCAGCACGACGCTGGCGCCGAAGTTGTCGGCCACGCCCCGCAGCGCGAGCACGCCGACTACCCCGACGATCAGCACGCCGGCCAGCAGCGGCTGGAGGTTCGCCCCGAGGAAGGCCAACGCCACCCCGACGCCGAGGAGGACGAAGAAGTACCGCACGGCACGGGCGGCGATCGGTGGGAGCTCTGGCGCGAGCCCCTGCACCCGGCCCACCAGGGCGAAGACGCCGCGGGCAGAGAAGCGGCCGAGCAGCCAGCCGAGCACCACCGACAGCAGAGCGAGAACCACGTGCCAGCCCGACAGGTCCATCCCGGCGAACAAGTTCTCGAACCACGAGCTCACGACGTCACCCCCTCCCTCCCGTCGTCGCGCCGCGCGTCAGGAGCCGAAGGTCTCGAGCAGCGTGGCGCGTTCCGCGTCCGTGAGGTTGGTCGCGATGAGGGTGGCGCGCAGCTTGTGGAACCGCTCGCCGACGGCGTCGGTGTCGCCGTCCTCGGTGACGGCGAACAGCGCCGACGTGCCGGTAGTGACCTGCTCGCGGATCGTCTCGAGCTGCGTGCGCCCGATGCCGACGGCGGTGGTGCTCTTGGCGACCGCTCCGATCGCCGCCCCGGCCGCCGCGCCCAGGACGGGCATGAAGAACAACGTCCCCAGCAGCAGCCCCCAGAACGCACCCCAGCCGGTGCCACGCTTCTGGTCCTCGTGGCTGTGGTGCGTGGTCGGCGTGGCCTGGCCGACGGGCCACGAGACGACGGCGTGGTCGATCACCGTGATCAAGCCGTCGGACGCCGCACCCTTGAGCACCTCGGCGGCCCGCTCGGCAGCGGCGGGGTCATCGAACTTCCAGACGGTGAACGTGGTCATCGACGGTCCTCTCCGGGCACGGCTGTTCTGCGGCACGGCGGTCGAGCCGATCGTGACACCGGCCCTCCGGTTCCGCGCGCCGAAAGGGCGACGCGCGGCTACGTTCGCCGGTGTGACGACCGACCAGCACGCGGCCGCGGCGCCGATGACGACAACCCGCCTCGCGGCCCTCGCCGTCCCCGCCGCGGTCGTCGGCATCCTGTCCGCGCTCGGCCTGGTGCTGGTGTCGTGGGTCGCGAACCAGCTGCAGGGTTGGCTCTGGGACTCGTTGCCCGCGTCGTTCGGCGCGCGCGCCGACTCCCCCTGGTGGATCGTCGTCGTACTCACCGCGACCGGCCTCGCCGTCGGCGCCATCGTGCGGTGGGTGCCCGGGCACGCCGGCGACGACCCGGCGACCACCGGCCTCGTCGCGGCCCCGCTCCCGATCGGCACCGTGCCCGGCCTCGCCGCCGCGCTGATCCTC
This sequence comes from Isoptericola sp. NPDC060185, assembly GCF_042728595.1. NCBI lineage: Bacteria > Bacillati > Actinomycetota > Actinomycetes > Micrococcales > Promicromonosporaceae > Isoptericola > Isoptericola sp. NPDC060185. Next base: position 46,372 of record NZ_JBHWYY010000007.1, read on the forward strand.
GGCCTGGCGGGCGGCGTGAGCCTGGGCCCGGAGAACCCGATCATTGCGGTCAACGTGGCGATCGCCGTCTGGCTGGTGGCCCGGTCACGCGCGGGCGTGCCGGCACCGGCAGTGACGCTGATGGCGTCGGCCGGCACGATCGGCGCGATGTTCGGCACCCCCGTCGGCGCCGCCCTCGTGATGACGGAGGCGCTTGGTGACAAGGGCCGCGGGCCGCTGTTCGACCGCCTCTTCGGCCCCCTGGTCGCCGCAGGCACGGGTTCCCTGACGATGTCACTGATCGGGTCCCCGCAGCTGTCGGTGGACGTGCCCGGCTACAGCGACCCCGCCTGGGGCGACCTGATCGCCGCCCCGATCGTGGCCGCCGCGGCCGCGCTGGTCTGCCTGCTGGGCGTGTGGGCGTTCCCCCACGTGCACGCGGCGTTCCACCGGATCGGCCACCCCGTGCTCATGCTCGGCGCCGGCGGCCTCGTGCTGGGGGTCCTCGGCGCGATCGGCGGCCCGCTCACCCTGTTCAAGGGCCTCGACGAGATGAAGGAGCTCACCGCCGACGCCGCCGACTACGGCACCTGGGCGCTCCTCGGCATCGCCGTCGTCAAGGTGGCGGCCCTCGTCGTCGCCTCCAGCGCTGGCTTCCGCGGTGGCCGCATCTTCCCGGCCGTGTTCGTGGGCGTCGCCGTGGCGCTCTTCCTGCACTCGGCCGTGCCCGGCCTGCACCTCGGCCTCGCCGTCGCCGCCGCCGTGATGGGCGCGACGCTCGTCGTCGCCCGCGACGGCTGGCTCGCCCTCTTCATGGGCGTCGCGATGGTCGCCGACGTCACCGTGCTGCCCGTGCTGTGTCTCGCCGTCCTGCCCCTGTGGCTCCTCGTCCGCAGCCGCCCACCGATGCTCATCGCCGCAAGGGTGTCGGGATGACCGCGCACACCACGCCTCCACGCCGGCCCCGCTGGTTCGGGCGCAGGGCGTCCTCCGCCTGCTGCGCGCCGTCGGGGGTGTCGAACTTCCAGACCATCTCAAGATGGCCACGTTGTGCTCCCGTTGTGCTCCTTCGTTCGATGGACCGGTGGGCGCGCAAGCGCGCCTGGACCGGGCCGACCAGGCGTCGGCCCGGCGATCCGAAAGTAAGTGGGGCGGACGGATTCTGCGCGTCGCGGACGGTCTCGCCCGGCGGAGCGATGTGCCGTCGACGTCAGGCGCGGTCGAGCCAGGTCAGCGCCGCGATGGTCATGGCCTGCACGCCGACGTCGATGGCGCGGTCCATCACCGGCGCGAAGCGCGGCGAGTGGTTCGACGGGATGTCCCGCGCCAAGGTGCCGTTCTTCTCGGCCGTGGCGAAGAAGCCAGGGTCGAACCCGCCGAAGTACCAGTAGCACAGAGGGGCGCCGGATGCGGTAGCGAAGATCCCGCAGTCCTCACTGCCGGTGGCCGGGCCGTGGTCGACGACGGACCCGTCCCCAAAGTGAGCGCGCAGGGCATCAGTCGTGCGCGTCACCGCGTCCTGGTCGTTCACCAGGACCGGGAACGTGTCGATCGGGCTGATCTCCGGCTCGCGCTCTGCGCCAGCGGCCGCCGCCTCGGCACGGATGATCCGCTTCACGGCGCCGAGCACGGTGGCCCGGACCTCGGGCGTGAAGGTACGGATGTTGATCTTGAGCTCGGCTTCGTCCGGGATGACATTGTCCTTGGTCCCCGCGTTGCTCGCCCCGACGGTAACCACCGCCGTGTCACCGCCGGAGACCTCGCGCGAGACCACGGTCTGCAGCCGCATCACTGTGGAGGCGGCCATGACCACCGGGTCGATCGCCGTCTCCGGCCGCGACGCGTGCGCGCCGCGGCCGAAGAGGCGCACCCGCAGCGCGTCGGTGGCCGCCAGCGCCGGCCCGGGGTGGCAACCGATCAGCCCGACCGGGAGGGGCGCGACGTGCTGCCCGAGCACCACGTCCGGCGTCCCCGCCTTCTCGAACAAGCCGTCGTCGACCATCGCCTGCGCGCCCTGGCCAATCTCCTCCGCGGGCTGGAACACCGCCACGACCGTGCCCGACCAGGTCTCCCGGGCCCCGACGAGGAGCTCGAGGGCGCCGAGCAAGCAGGTGACGTGCATGTCGTGCCCGCAGGCGTGCATCACGGGCACCCGCGCGCCGTCCGGGTCGACGCCCTCCGCCGTGCTGGCGTAGTCCAGCCCGGTCTCCTCCCGCACCGGTAGGGCGTCGAAGTCCGAGCGGAGGTACACCCGCGGGCCCGGGCCGTTCTCGAGCACGCCGACAACGCCCGTCCGGCCCAGGCCCGTCGTCACGGCGAGCCCGAGCCGCTCCAGCTCGCCCGCCACGACGCCCGCCGTCCGCGTCTCCGCGAACGAGAGCTCCGGATGGGCGTGCAGGTCCTTGTACAACGCCTCGAGGCGGGAGCGGATGTCGGCTAGCCCGGCCAGTGCGTGGGTCGCGGCATCCCGCCGCTCGTCGTCGGTCATGCGCTCACTATCGGCGGCGGATCCCTGCATTGCCACCGGTGGTGGCACGCCAGCGAGCCGACGCGCCTCGGCTCCAGCGCGCCCTAACGCAGCGCGATGCGCACCGGCTCGGTCGGGTGCGGGTCGAGGTACCCGAGGAAGGCGTGGAGCGCCTCGGCGGAGCCCTCAACGGTGATCGAGCCGTCCTCGAGGGCTTGCGCGAGCGTGGCCGAGCCGCCGATCACGCGGTGGAGCTCGGCGGCCGTGGTGACGACGGTCGCCTGGGCGTCCTCGGAGATCTCCTCCTCGACGACCATGACACCGCGGCGGATCCTCATCCCACGCTGATCGGACGTGTCGGTGAACCGGAACCCGATCGGGAGCTCGACGTCGGCCGCCTTCTCGGCGTCGAGGCGCACTCTGAGACCCTCGACGACCTTCGTCACTGGGAGTGCGTTCACCACGGCCGGCGGGGCGAACACCATCTGGTGCGAGGAGGTGATCCGGTCCTCGAGCTCCATGGCGGCGCTGAGTGCGAACGTGCGCCAGTAGATGTTCTTCTGGTCGTAGCCCCATCGGCGCAGCGCCTCGGCTTTGACGGACCGGGCCTCGGTGTCGTCGAGATTCGTGCGCACGAGGTGGGTCGTGAGCTCTGCCGCCCAGCCATACTTCCCGGCCTCGACTGCGGCGCGCGCCTGGTCGAGCACGGACTGGCGCCCCCCCATGGCCTCGGTGTACAGCTGCGCGCGCTCGACGTGCAGCGGGGCGGCGAGCTCCGTGGCGTCGCCAGGGAACCAGCCGAGCATGCCGTTGTAGATGTTGCGCACGGAGTGCTCCGGTGTGCCGTAGTACGGCTGGAGCCAGGGGTCGTCGCGGAGGTGGTCGGGCAGCCGTTTGGCCACCAGCTCGACCAGCTCCGGACCGGTGGCCCCCTTGTTCATCTGCCGGATCGACTGGTCGTAGACGAACTGGATCGCGTCCCGGTAGTTGGTGATGCGCTCGACGATGAAGGCGTTGCCAACCCAGGGGCGCATGTGCGACCCGGAGTAGGAGTCCGCCTGCAGGGCGTGGCGCCGTAGGTGGTCCACGCCCTGGTACCACTGCTCGGGGTCGCGGTAGGAGGTGCCGCGCAGCGTGTACAGGTTGGGGAAGGTCTCGCCCTGGATGGTCTCCGAGCCGTGCACGTGCTTGAGGTCGGGGAACCAGACGTCGATCTCGTCCTGCGCGTCCCCGTAGGCGTGGAACACCGTCATCCGCACGCCCGCGATCGTGAGGTCTGTCGAATCGCCCGTCGTGATCGTCGGCAGGTAGGTCGACATCGGGCCGAAGGCCATGGAGGGCCCGAGCGCCCCGGTGATCGGCCCCTTGCCGGGCGGCTCTGACTCCGAGTGCATCGCCTGCGAGCTGCGGGCGGTGAGGATCGGGCCGACGACTGACGAGTCGTTGACCAGCCAGTGCTCGAACGACTCGTGGGCGATGATGTCGACCCGGCCATCGCGCACGTCGTCGGCCGTCACGCCCAGGCCGTCGGTGGCGAAGGCGTGGTCGGGGTGCCGGTGGGTGTAGATCACCGCCCGGACGGGCAGGTCGGAGAACCGGCGCAGGTCCGCCATCGCCGCGGCGGCGGCGTCGTCGTTCTCGCCCGGGTCGATGACGATGACGCCGTCATCGCCGACGATCATCGTGGGCGAGCACAGCTCGTAGCCGACGGCGACGTACACCTTGCCGTCGACGGGCATGTAGATGCCCTTGCGCATCTGCCGCGCCCAGGCAGTCTGCTCCGGGTGGACCGTGGGAAACTCGCCCGTCACCGCCAGGTTTTCGCCGGTGTCGTGCACGAGTGGCGCGAGGTGGTCCTTGAACGAGTCGAAGTAGGACTCCCAGTCGGCGACGGAGCTCAGGTTGTCGATCGTGCTCATCGGTGGTCCTCTCAGCGGTCCGTCAGGGTGATGTGGCTGGTGAACATTGGGTCGAACGAGTCGAAGAATGTCTTGGCATCGTCGAGGGCGCCGGTCGTCAGGATCGGCCCGTCGCCGGCGATGGAGCCCGCGAGGACGTTGGACACGAAGTCGCGGTGCGCGATGACCTTGACCTCGCCCGAGTCCGCCTGCTCCGGGGTGATGAATGCCTTGACGCCGGCGTAGTGGTCGGGGTGCCAGTGGGAGTAGATCGCCGCCTTGATCGGCTTGTCGGTGATCCGGCGCAGCGCCTCGCGCTGCTTCTCACCCTTCTCGACCGACTCCGGAGGGTCGATGTTGATCACCCCGTCGTCGCCCTCGACGACGGTCAGCGCGCCGAGCACGTACACGAAGACCTGGTAGACGCCCTTGCCGACGACCTCGAACCCGCCTTGGTCCATCATGCGCGAATGCGCCGTCAACGCAGCGGGCACCGTGCCGGCGTCCTCCGTGCAGGCGAGGTTCACGCCAGTCGGGGTGAAGGTGATGCCCTCATCCGCACCCAGCCAGTACTTGTCGACCATGGGGAACGCTCCGTCCGCTCTTGGGAGGCATCTCGAGAGGCCCGCCCTCATCGTCACCGCTGCCGCGCGAACCGCAAGCGGAAGGGTCGGAGGCGCAGACTCGCACTCAGGGACAAGCCCTCGGGACCAATCGATGCGTCACAACCGACCGATTCTGAGGCGCGCCAGAATCGGGTTCTGGAAGTTTCGGAACCCTCCGCTCCCTCGCCGCACGAATCACGGAGTCCCCGCACGAGGATCGTGCGGGGACTCCGTGTCGTTCGCCGGTTCGGCTGTCGGCTCAGGGCGTAACGATGGCGAAGGCTGGGTCGGGTGCGGTCAGCACGCCGAGGAGGCGGCTGAGAATGTCGGGGTCGCCGTCCTGGTCGATTCCGTCGAGTCCGTGTCCGGCGATGATGCCGAGCAGCTGCTGCTTGGTGAGTCGCAGGGTGAGGTCGACATCGGCTGCGCGGGTGGGGTTGGTCGTCTGGATCAGGACGCCGTTCGACAGGGCGGTGCGGACGGTGTCGCCCGAGTCGGTGAACACCCAGTCGATGACCAGCGGTTGCTGCGCGGCCTTGAGCCCGTCCACGCGGATGGCGAGAGTGTCGAAGAGTTGGTCGACGGACAGCCCCGCAGCCATGCCGCCCGTGATGTCGCCCATGGCGGGCCCGATAATGCCGTGGCGCAGCTCCTCGGCCCCTGCCAGGTAGAAGCCGCGCCAGGTCGCGTTCTCAGACCCATAGCCGAGCTTCTCGTAGACCGCGGCGAGGGCCTCGGTCGCCTCGGTGTCGTCGGGGTCGGCGAAGACGGCGTGCTTGAGCAGCTCGGCGGCGAACCGCAGGTCGCCGCGGTCGGCGAAGTCGGCGGCCTTGGCCTTGACGGCGTCCGGGCCGCCGATGACCTCGACGTAGCGGGTCGCGGCCTCCACCGGAGGGTGCGCCCACAGCGAGGAAGGGTTGCCGTCGAACCAGCCCATGTAGCGCTGGTAGATCGCCTTGACGTTGTGACTGACCGAGCCGTAGTAGCCGCGAGCGTGCCAGGCGTCGTCGAGCGCGGGCGGGAGCTGGATTTCCTCGGCGATCTCGGCGCCGGTGTGCCCGGAGTTGAGCAGGCGCAGCGTCTGGTCGTGCAGGTAGGCGTACAGGTCGCGCTGCTCGGACAGGAAGGTGACGATCTCGTCCTGCCCCCAGGTGGGCCAGTGGTGGGACGCGAACAGGACGTCGGTCTGGTCGGCATAGAGCTCGATCGACTCGTTCAGGTAGCGGGCCCAGATGCGCGGGTCGCGCACGAGCGCGCCGCGCAGCGTCAGCAGGTTGTGCAGGTTGTGGGTCGCGTTCTCGGCCATGCACAGCGCCCGCAGGTCGGGGAAGTGGAAGTTCATCTCCGACGGGGCCTCGGTTCCGGGCGTCATCTGGAAGACGATGCGGACCCCGTCGAGGACCTCCTCCTGACCGGTGTGCGTGATGTCCACGGTGGGCGGGATCAGGGAGATCGTGCCGGTCGACGTTCCGATGCCGAGCCCGGTGCTCATCTGCCCCTTCGGCCCGGGGCCGAGGATAGGGGCGTACATGTACGACGCACGACGGTTCATCGCGGTGCCGGCGTAGACGTTCTCCGACACCGCGTGCTCGAGGAACCCTGCCGGCGCGAGGATCGGCACGTCGCCCGGGCCGTCGGGCAGGACGCCGCCCGCGCCGCCGAAGTGATCGCCGTGGGAATGGGTGTAGATCAGCCCGGTCACGGGACGCTCGCCCCGGTTACGGCGATACAGGGCGAGAGCCGCCGCCGCGGTCTCCACACTCAGAAGCGGGTCGATGACGATGATGCCGGTGTCGCCCTCGACGATCGTCATGTTGGAGATGTCTAGGCCGCGCACTTGGTAGATCCCCTCGGTCAACTCGAACAGGCCGTGGATCGCGACCAGCTGCGCCTGGCGCCACAGGCTGGGGTGCACCGTCTCGGGCGCGTCGCCCTTCAGGAACGCGTACTGCTCCATGTCGAGCACGACATGACCCTTCGCGTCCGTGATCGTGCACGGGTCGAGGCGGTCGACCAGCCCGCGCTCGGCGTTGTCGAAGTCGGTGCGGTCGGTGTAGTCCAGTGCCACAGCGGTGCCTCTCTGCCGTCTGTGCCCGGGGGCGTCCCGGGGCTCGGGCTCACTGTCGCAAGCGATCCACGATCGCGCTCGACGAGCACCTCCAGAACCGACCGTTTCTGACACGGCCGGACCGCGCGCTCGACACGCCGTCGACACGCCGCTCAGAAACCTGGTTCAAACCCCTGCTGGTTCAGAACCCTGGAACAGCGTTTTCGCTTCGGGCCCGGATGCGGACTGCCCACGTGCCCAGAGCCTGCCTTGACAGCCAGGTGTGCGGTCGGCGCCGGCCAGTCCACCGACCGTGCGGACTCCTCCCGTACGGCGTGGGCGGCGGGCAGGTGCTCGCAGCTTGTCGGCCCGCGAGTTGGGGCTAAGGCGTTCACACCTGTTCACACCTCTCGCGCTCGAGGTCGGCCGAGTGTCGTAGCGGAATCACTGAGCGGCCCGCTAGATGGCATCATCGCCGTCATAAGTCCGGTCGCCGATCTCGCGGTACGAGCATTGCGCCGTTCAAGCCTCGAGCTGGGACTTGGCTACACAGAGCGCGAGCTCGACGACATCCAGGGAGAGTACGGGTTCACCTTCCATCGCGACCACGCTGACGTCCTGCGCGAGGTGACGCCCGAGGGCTGGATCGACTGGCGGGGAGACTCCACGCGCGTTCGCCGCGCGCTTGAGTGGCCGACCGAGGGTGTCCTCTTCGACGTGGAGAACGGCTTCTGGTTCTCGGCGTGGGGCGAGCGGCCAGCATCGACGGAGATTGCCCTAGATCTCGGGCGCCAGCATCTCGCGCGGGCTCCGAGGCTGGTGCCCATCTACGGACACCGCTACATACCCGCAGCTCCAGAGGGTTCCGGTGCGCCGGTGTTCTCTGCCTACCAGACCGACGTCATCTACTACGGCACAGATCTGGCCGACTACTGCGCACACGAGTTCCTCGGCGAGGCCTCTGTTCCGGCGAACCATCGCCGCATCCCGTTCTGGAGTGATCTGGTCGACGGCGACCACGACATTTGGTCGTGAGGACTCTCCAGCGGGTCGGTCCGGCGCTCGACGCAATCTCGACCTGACGGCGGAGCGGGGGTAGGGCGCACACCTGTCAGGTGTGACCGTCTCGCTGCGAGTGATCTCGGCTGGGCAGGGCTACGCGTACCTGCTGCGGTCGGTCGTGACCGGTGACGGGCACGAGCCGCGATCATCCGCGTTCACGAGGTACTTCACCGAGGCAGGTACGCCGCCGGGTGTGTGGATGGGCCGCGGGGTCGAGCACCTCGGTGACGGCGTACTGCGATCTGGGATGGCGGTGACGCCGGCGCAGCTGCAGGCGCTGCTGGGGCATGGCGAGGATCCGGTAACAGGTGAGCCGCTGGGGCGCACGTTTCGGGAGTATCCGACGGCGCATGAGCGTGCGTCGCGACGGGTCCGTGGCATCGATCGGACGTTGCCCGCGGCGGAGTTCGATACCCAGGTGGCGCGGGTCCGGACGCAGGAGGCCGCTCGCGGCAGCCAAACGGCGACGGCGGGGTTCGATCTGACGTTCTCGGTGCCGAAGTCGGTGTCGGTGCTGTGGGGGTTGGCGGACGCGACGACGCAGGAGCTGATCGTCGCGGCGCACCATGACGCCGTCGCGCAGGTGCTGGACTTCCTGGAGCGGGAGGTTGCCGCCACCCGGACGGGGCATGGGGGAGTGGCACAGGTCCCGGTGGTCGGGGTGGCGGCGACGGCGTACGACCACTGGGACTCGCGGGCGAACGACCCGCAGCTGCACACGCATCTCGTGATCTCGAACAAGGTCAAGGCCGCCCACGACGGCAAGTGGCGCACCCTGGACTCGCGCGCCCTGCACCATGCCGTGGTCGCACTGTCCGAGCACTACAACGCCGTCCTGGCCGACCGGCTCACCAACACGTTCGGCATCGGATGGGAGCGGCGCGACCGCGGGCCCGACAGGTCGACGCAGTGGGAGATCGCCGGCGTCCCGGACGAGCTGTTGGCGGAGTTCTCCTCCCGGTCTCGGCACATCGACGTCGCCACCGATCGCCTGATCGCCGACTACGAGGCAGCGCATGGCCGCCGACCCTCGCCGCGGGCGATCGTGAGGCTGCGCGCCCAGGCGACCCTCGCCACGCGGCCGGAGAAGTCGATCCACTCCCTGGCGGACCTCACCGCCGGCTGGCGACGTCGGGCAGCACGCCTGATGCGGTGTGATCCGACCGAGTGGGCGCGCGACCGGACCGTCGGAGGAACCGTCCGGTCCCTCACCGCTGACGCCGTGCCTCTCGGCGTCGTCGAGCAGGTCGCGGCCGAGGTGGTGGCGAACGTCTCGCAGAAGCGGTCGACCTGGCAGCACTGGAACCTGTGGGCCGAGGCGTCGCGCCGCACGATGCATCTGCGATTCGTGACGGCAGAGGATCGCGAGCGGGTCGTCGCCATGATCACCGACGCCGCCACTCGCCAATCCGTCCAGCTCACGCCCGGCGAACTGGCCAGCACTCCGGCGGCGATGCGCCGGCCCGACGGGACGAGCACGCTGCGTCCGCTGCACAGCGAGAAGTTCACCAGCGATGAACTGCTCGCGATGGAGGACCGGCTCCTGTACCTCGCCGACGACGCTGGTGGGCCGCTTGTCGACCAGGCAACGGCGTCGCGCGTCGTCGCTGGCTGCACGCCCGACGGCGTCCGGCTCGACGCCGAGCAGGCCCGCGCCGTCGCGCAGCTGCTCATCTCCGGAAGGCGGCTGGACCTGCTCGTCGGCCCGGCTGGCACGGGCAAGACGACGGCGATGCGCGCGCTGGCCGCCGGCTGGATCGCGACGCACGGTCAGGGGAGCGTGGTGGGGATGGCGCCATCGGCCGCAGCCGCTCAGGTGCTCGCCCACGACCTCCAGATCCCCTGCGACAACACCGCGAAATGGATCTACGACCACCGCCGCGGCCGCACAGACCTTGCACCGGGCCGGCTGGTGATCCTCGACGAAGCGACACTCGCATCCACCCGCGCCCTGGACACGATCACAGCCCGCGCCGCTCAGGTCGGAGCCAAGGTCGTCCTCGTCGGCGACCCCGCTCAGCTGCAGTCCGTCGATGCCGGCGGCGCCTTCGCCATGCTGGTCGCGGCACGAGGCGAGGACGCGCCGCGGCTGACCGAGGTGCACCGGTTCATCCATGACTGGGAGAAGACCGCCTCGCTGGGGTTGCGCGACGGCGACCCCACCGTCATCGACGAGTACGAGGCGCACGGCCGACTCCGCGAAGGCAGCACCGACGAGATGGTCGACGCCGCCTACACCGCCTGGCGACACGACGTCGATGCCGGACGGGCGAGCATCCTGGTCACGGAGGCCGCCGCAACCGTCCGGCAGCTCAACGACCGCGCCCGCGCCGAACGCATCGGCCTCGGGCTGACCTCCACCGGACGCGACGTCGCGCTAAAGGACGACACCCGCGTGTCAGCAGGCGACGTGATCATCACGCGCCGCAACGACCGCCGCCTACGCACCGGCGCAACGGGCTGGGTCCGCAACGGCGACCGCTGGACGGTGACCCACGTGCGCCTGGACGGCGGCCTCGAAGTCCGCCCCGAGGGCCGACGCCGAGGGAGCGTGATCCTGCCCGCGGGTTACGTAGCAGTGCACGTCGACCTCGGCTACGCGGTCACGGCCCACCGTGCGCAGGGCCTGACGGTGGACACGGCGCATGTGGTCGTCGCGCCGTCGAGCACGCGAGAGAACCTCTACGTGTCCATGACCCGCGGCCGAGATGCCAACACCGCCTACGTCGCCTTGGACAAGCCCGACCCGCTCCACGCCACGCCGGCCGACCCGGACGTGACCGCGCGCAGCGTGCTGTTGGGCGTGCTGAACCACTCCGGCGTCGAGAACTCGGCACATCAGGAGGTCGAGTCCGAGCAGACCCGGTGGGCCGGCATCCGCGAGCTCGTCGCCGAGTACGAGGCCATCGCCACCAACGCACAGCGAGGGCGCCGGACCCGCCTTCTGGGGGACGCGCTGCGGCAAGCCGGCGGACTCACTCGGGAAGAGGCCGACCAGGCGATCCGCTCTGAAGCGTTCGACGTCCTGACCGCAGGGCTGCGCCGAGCCGAGGCGTTCGGCCAAGACGTCGACACATTGCTCCCCCGCCTCGTCTCTCAGCGTGGCCTGCACGACGCCGAAGACGTCGCGGCCGTGTTGTGCGCCCGCCTGGCGCGAAGCTCGGGCCGTCCCGTTCGTGGCACCACACCAGATCTCATCGCGGGCCTCCTCCCGGCGGCCCGAGGACCGCTGTCGGCCGAGGTCGCCCGCGCGCTCGAGGAGAGGCGTCACCTCATCGAGCAACGCGCTCGCGCTCTCGCCGAGGTCGCAGTAGACCAGGGAGCGAGATGGGTGAGGGGGATAGGTGAATGTCCCACCGATGCGCGCGATCGAGAACGATGGCTGGGGGACCTGACGGTGGTCACCGCATACCGAGAGGTCTACGGCGTCCGTGGGCCGTGGCCGATAGTGCACCGGAGCGACACGACCGCGGCGCCGGCCGGCCTGCGTATGGCTCGTGACGCCTGGCGTCGCGCCGCGTCGCTTGCGCGTCAGCCAGGCCTGGCCGCGGCACAGTCGAGACGTACCCGGGGCGTCCGAGGCGACGGTGCCCCGGTAGAGCGTGCCGGATCGTAGGCGTGACCGTCGACGCGGTGGCGCCTGGCGGCGGAACGGCACGTCATCGTTGCTGACCTGCGCGATGGCTTCTGAGTTCACCCAGACCACCCGTTGCGGCACTCTCCGGCGCCGATAGCCTCGGTCGACATGGAGATCGTTGTCGGACTGATCATCGTCGCGATCGTTCTGTTCTGGCTTGCCAACCGGTCGTCACGGCGCCGCAAGCAGGAGCAGAACAAGTCGTCGGGACCTGCGCCCGGACCGGCACCTGCGCCTGCGGCCCCCGACGCCCCGCAGTCGGCGCCGACGCCTGTCGCCGCACAGGGGACCGTCACGCTCCGGACGTTCGAGCTGTGGGGTTCTCGCCGTCCCGACTTCGAGGTTGTCGGAGAGGCCTACCGCCGCGACGCGTTCCGGAAGATCTACAAGAAGCGGTCACTCGCACCAGGCCAGGAGTTCTACGGTGAGGCGGTGTTGATCCCGGAGCGGGGCAACGTGCATGACGCCAACGCAGTGCGTGTCGACGTCGACGACGTGGCGGTTGGCTACCTGCCTCGGGAGGACGCCGCGCGATATCGCCCGATCCTCGACGACCTGTTTGAGCGAGGCCGTGTCGCGGTGACCCCCGTCCGGGTCTGGGCGACCAACGCTGACGGGACGTGGCGCGCACGGGTGACGATCGCCCTGGGTGATCCGGGTGAGATCGTCCCGGTGAACGAGCCGCCCGGCGGAGATGTCGTCGAGATCCCGCCCAACTCCCGCACCGTGCAGGTGACTGGGGAGGAGCAGCATGCGGACGTGCTCGCCCCCTACGCGCGGGGTGAACGCACGAGCGTGTGGGTGTCACTGCACGGCATCGACAAGCCGGGATCGAGGAGTGGCCAGCGCGTCGTCGAGGTCCGCATCGACGGCCAACGCTGCGGAGCCCTGTCACCTGTCACGTCGAGCGACCTCCTGCCGGTGATCGACCGACTCGAGGCATCGGGGAAGCTCGCGGTCGCGCATGCCTCGGTGAGGGGTAACTCCCTGAAGGCCGACGTCTGCTTCGACGTGATGAAGGCCGGAGATCTCACCGAGGACTGGATCGCGGACAACCTGAACTGACGCGCCGTTCTCCCGAGTCCGGCAGTCCGTCGCTTTCGCTGCACACTGCGTTTCCCACTCCATGGCGTGGCACGGTAGAGGGATGCAGCATTGCGCACCGTCGTACCCCCGCTGGACCCCCGCGGACACCTCTTGGGGAGCAAAGTTGCAGGTCAGCGTGGATTCCGAGCCTTACACCGTGGATGTCGGGGGTTCGAGTCCCTCCGGGCCCACCATGCTTCTGCTGCGTCGACCGCACGACGTCGGCTCGTCCGACTTTCCTATGCTGGCGGCGTGGATCTCACCGAGCTCGTCGCCGTGCCCGCCGCCACGTTCCTGATGGGATCGGACCGGCACTACGCGGAGGAGGGTCCGGCCCACGTGCGGACCGTCGAGGGGTTCGCCGTCGAGCGGCACCCGGTGACGGCGGCGCAGTTCGCGGCCTTCGTCGCCGCCACCGGTCATGTCACGGTGGCCGAGCGGGAGATCGACCCGGCGGACTTCCCCGGCGCGGACCCGGCGGAGCTCGTCCCGGGCTCGCTCGTCTTCACGCCCACGACGGGCCCCGTCGACCTGCGCGACTGGCGGCACTGGTGGCGGTGGCGGCCGGGCGCCTCGTGGCGGCACCCCGCGGGGCGGGGGTCGGACGCGCTCGACCGGCCGGACCACCCCGTCGTCCACGTCGCCTACGCCGACGCCGCGGCCTACGCCGCGTGGGCGGGGCGCCGCCTGCCCACCGAGGCCGAGTGGGAGCTCGCCGCCCGGGGCGGCCTCGACGGCGCGGAGTACGCCTGGGGCGACGAGCGCACGCCCGACGGCCGCGTGATGGCCAACACCTGGCAGGGCGCCTTCCCGCACCGCAACGACGGCTGGGGCGGCACGTCACCCGTGGGCAGCTTCCCGCCCAACGGCTACGGGCTGGTGGACATGATCGGCAACGTCTGGGAGTGGACCAGCGACGCCTACGCGCCGCGGCACGCCGTCCCGGGGAGCGCCGCGCCGAGCCGCGGGGCGCGGACCGACCTCCTCGCGTCGTCGCCGGAACCCACGACGTCGCCGCGCGTCAGCCGGGTCACCAAGGGCGGCTCGCACCTGTGCGCGCCCGAGTACTGCCGCCGGTACCGGCCGGCGGCGCGGTCGTCGCAGACCGACGACTCCGCCACCTCGCACCTCGGGTTCCGTTGCGTGGTGGGCGTGGCGCGGTAGGTCCGCGCGACGCCCGTCCTCAGGACGTGGTGCCGGGGTCGCCGCCCGTGCCGTCGGTGCCCCCCGTGCCGCCGGCGTCGCCGGTCGGCGTGGGGTCGGGCTCCGCGGGGGCGGTGGTGGTCGGGTCCGGGGTGGGCTCGACGTCGGTGGGCGTGGGGTCCGGCTCGGTCGGCTCGTCCGTGGGCGTCGGCGTCGACGTGGGCGTCGGGGTGCTCGTCGGCGTGGGCTTCGAGGTGGGCGTCGGCGTCGAGGTGGGCGTCGGCGTCTCGGTCGGCGTGGGGGTGGGGGACGGTGTGCTGGTCGAGGTCGGGCGCGGCCGCGACGTCTGCCCCGTGCCCGGCTGCGTGGTCGTGGTGGTGGGCTCGTCCGTGGGCGTCGTGGTGGGCGACGGCGACGGGCTGTGGGTCGCGGGGACGACGGGGCGCCCGTCGTCCGGGTCGCGTAGCGACCAGAACGCGAACGCTCCCGCGGACGCCAGGAGGAGCGCGAGCACGACGATGATCGCGATGCGGCGGCCCCGTCGCCGGGGCTCTTCGGCAGCCTCGTCGGCGGCCGCCCCGCCGGCGCCCGGCGCGGGAGGGACGGCGGCCGGGGTGCCCCCGTCGGAGGTCTCGTCGGCGGGTGTCTCGGGCGGCAGCTCGGACGGCGGCACCGCGCCGAACTGCCGCGTGCGCTGGACCTCGGCGTCCGCGGCCGCGGCGGCGCCCGCGGCGGCGGCCATCCCGATCACCGCGGTGCGGTGCGGGTCGTCCTCGACGATCTGGCCGAGCGTCTGGGTCTGGTCGCCGTCGGGCGCGGCGGGTGCGCTGGGGGCGGTGGGCGCTGCCCCGGCCCCCAGGACGGCGGTGCCGCCCGTGCCAAGGAGCGTCACGACGGCGCCCTCCATCGCGACGGTCGTCGCGTAGCGGCGCGCCGGGTTCTTCGCCATCGCCCGGGCCACGAACCGGTCCACCGCCGCGGGGACCGCGGGGCGGCGGGCCGACGGCGCCGGCACCGGCGCCTCGACGTGGGCGCGCAGGACGTCGGCGGGCCGCGCCCGCTCGTACGGCGGGTGCCCCGTGAGGGCGAAGTACGCCAGCGCGCCCGCGGAGTACAGGTCGCTGCGGGCGTCGAGCGGCTTGCCCTGCGCCTGCTCGGGCGACATGTACGCCGCCGAGCCGGTGACGAGGTCGCCGTCGCCGTCGCCGCCGCCAGGACCGGCGAGGCCGAGGTCGAGCAGCCCGACGGCCATCGTGCCGTCCTCGTGCCGGTCGACGACGACGTTGCGCGGCCCGACGTCGCGGTGCACCAGCCCGGCGGCGTGCACCGCCGCGAGCGCGTCGAGCAGCCCGGCCTCCACGGCGAGCGCGTCCTTCCAGGGCAGTCCGGTGCCGGCCGCGAGCTCCGAGAGGGGGACGCCCGGCAGGTGGCGCATCAGGAGCCAGGGCACGTTCGCGCCCGCGACCTCGTCCTCGCCGGTGTCGAGGACCTTCGCGACGCCCGGATGGTCCACCTCGGCGGACGCCGCGATCTCGCTGGCGAGCGCCGTGCGTGCCACCTCGTCGTCGACCAGGTGCGGATGGAGGACCTTGACGAGCAGCTCGGGCTCGGTGCCCTCGGCCGGCTCGTCCCCTTCTGCCGGCTCGGTGCCCTCGGGCTGCTCCTCGGCCTGCTCCTCGCGCGGGAGCCGCGAGGCCTCGTAGACGGTGTAGGTGCCGCCCGTGCCGAGGATGTCGCCGAGCACGTACTTCCCGCCGAGCACCACGTGCCCGCCGGCCGACTCCTCGGTCGGTTCCTCAGGAGTCATCCGGTCACCGCTGCCAGGGCTGCATGCCGCGGCGGACGGCCGCGCCCAGCGGTGTCGTCGGCGCGGCGAACTCGGTCATTTCAGTCATGGGCACTCACAGGATAGGTGGTGAGTGCACACGACGCACGGCACCTCGCGGTGACCCGCGGCACTCCGCGCTCGCGCCGCGCCGCGCGTCAGGTCGTGCGTCAGAGGGCCCGGCGGCCCCACACGCAGACGAACTGGTAGAACCACGAGCGGAACGCCGGGTCACGGGTCAGCTCCTGGTAGCGCTCGAGCTCCCAGGGGGCGGCGCCGGCGGCGAGGATGTGCTCGTACGCCTGCGCGTTGAGGACGGCGTGGAGCAGCGCCCCGGGGGACCCTCCGGCGACGGTCTGCGACACCTCGATGCCCTGCACGTCGACGAGGCCGTGGTCCGTCATCGCGGCGTCGATGCGCGACGCCCAGCCGAAGTCGATGCCCGCCGCGGGGCTCACCACGTCGTGCGAGAGGTGCTGGACCTGGTCCCACACGACGACGTCACGGGCCTCGGGGGCGCTGATCACGGACAGCGGCCGACCGGTGAGATCTCCCACGACGATCCGCCCGCCCGGGGCGAGAGCGGCCGCGAGCTCCGCGAAGACCTCGTCCTTGCGTGGCAGGTGCATGAGGGTGAGGCGGGCGTGGATCAGGTCGTACGGGCCGGCGAGCCCGCCCGGGAGGCCGTCGCCGATGTCGTGGCGGTGCACGACGATGCCGTCGTGCCCGGTGAGGTGGGTGGTGTCGAGGTCGACGGCGACGACCTCACCGGTCGGGCCGACGCGGTCGGCCAGCCAGCGCGCCACGGAGCCGCCCCCGGCTCCGACGTCGAGGCAGCGCATCCCGGGGGAGACCCCGGCGGCGTCGAGGGCGCCGAACGTCCAGCGGTCGAAGATCTGGGCCAGGAGGTCCATGTGGCGGCGGCCGAGGGCCGACCCGGTGTCGAAGAGGTAGTCGGCGGCGTCGAGGTTCGTCTGTGCGTCGAGGTTCGTCTGCGTGGTGGTCATGCCGCGAGCGTGCGGCGGCGTGCGGGGCGCGCACCATCCGTAAACGCACGGATCATCGGGTGCCGCCGCCGGCCTCCTCGCGGGCCATCGCCCAGGCCATGACCTCGAACCGGGTGGTCAGGCCCAGCTTGCGGCGCACGTGCTCCTGGTGCGTCTCGACCGTCCGCCGCGAGATGACGAGCGCCGCGGCGATCTCGACGTTGCTGAGCCCGTGCCCCGTCAGCCGGGCGATCTCGAGCTCGCGGTCCGACAGCGGGGAGGCGGGGACGGGCGGCTCGGCGAGCGCCTCCGCGACGACGTCCTCGACCGGCAGCTCCTCGCCGGCGGCGAGCAGACGGTCCGCCTCGCGTTGCCCCACGCGGGCCTGGGCGGCCTCGAGCGCCTCGCGCGCGACGGTCGCGGCGACCGGAGGCAGGAGGCTGCCGTGCCGGCCGCGGGCGCGCGCGGCCCCGGCGACCCGCAGGGTGGCGGCCGGGCGGCCCTCGCGCTGCGCGAGCGTCGCGGCCGACCACATCCACTCGGTGTCGCCGTCGAGGGCGCCCATGAGCCGCAGGTCGGCGATGGTCGCCGCGAGGTGCCGCCGGTGACCTGCGACGTCGTGCCGCCGGTCGGCGGCGTACGTCAGCCCCATGTGGGTGCGGCGCGACACGGCCGGCACCGGCCCGCAGGACTCGAGCACCCGGAGCGCGTCGGCGTCCGCCTCGGCGCCCCCGTCGACGTCGCCGGCGACGAAGCGGGCCAGCCCGAGCACGGTGTCCGACCACGCCTCGGCCTGCCGGTCGCCGAGCGCACGGAAGAGCGCGACGCTCTCCTCGCCTGCCCGGACGGCGAGGGGGGCGTCCTCGGCCCCCGCCGCGGCCATGGCCAGGGCGCGGAGCCCGCGCGCGACGCCGTCGTCGTCGTCGAGCCCGCGCATGAGGTCGACGACCTCGCGCGCGTGGCCCAGCGCCTCGGCGTAGCGGCCCTGCCGGTACCCGAGGTGGGCGAGCGCGAGGAGCGCCTCGGCCCGGGTGCGGGGCGACGGCGCGCCGCGGTGCAGCAGGTCGTCGACGCGCGCCCGGCCCTCGTTGACCGAACCGCGGTGGTCCCAGAAGCCCACCAGCGGGGTCACGAGCTGCAGCGCGAGGTCGGTGGGCAGCTCGCGAGCCCAGCCCACGGCGGCGAGGACGTTCCGCTCGGCGCGCGCCAGCTCCGGGTACCAGAGGTGGCCGTCCTCCCGCATCAGGGCGCGGTCCGCGCGCCGCGCGAGCGCCAGGAAGTGCTCGGCGTGCCGGCGACGGACGACGTCGGCGTCGCCGCGCGCGGCGAGCAGCGCCGCGCCGTGCTGGCGCAGGGGTTCCAGCACGCGGTACCGCAGCCCTCCCGCCGCGGAGGGGAGGGCCCGCACGAGCGAGTGGTCCACCAGCGCGGCGAGGTCGTCGAGCGAGGGCCCGATCGACCCCGCGACCGCCTGGGCCGCGGCGGCGTCGAAGTCGCCGACGAGCACCGAGAGCTCCTCGAAGAGCGCGGCCTGGGGCGGAGTGAGGAGCCGGAGGCTCCACGCGACGGTGGCGGTCATCGTGCCGAGCGGTCGCCCGCGGGCATTCTCGGCGCGTGGCGCCGCGAGCCCGCCGTCGAGCTCGTGCAGCAGGTCGGGCAGGGACAGGGCCCGGGCCCGCCGGGCCACGAGCTCGATCGCGAGGGGGAGACCGTCCAGCCGCTCGCAGATCCGCCGGACGTGGTCCTGGCCGTCGTCGTCGAGCACGAGGTCGGTCACGAGGGCTGCGCGGTCGGTGAAGAGCTCGGCGGCCTCGCCGGGGGACAGGGGCGGCACCTGGCTCAGCCGCTCGCCGGGCACGGCCAGCGGGACCCGGCTGGTGACCAGGACGCGGACGCGGGGCGCGGCCACGAGGACGCGGCCGATCAGGCCCGCGAGCCGGCCCGCCACGTGCTCGCCGTTGTCGAGCAGCAGGAGCAGCTCGGCGGGCCCGAGGGCGTCGACCAGCGCGTCCTCCACGGCCGCGTCGCCGTCGTCCCCGACCCCCAGGGCCGCCGCGACCGCGGGCGCGAGGTCGTCCGGGCCGGTCACGGCCGCGAGGCCGATCGTCCGGACACCGTCGCGGAACGCGCCGCCCGCCGCCCGCGCGACCTGGAGCGCGAGCCGCGTCTTGCCGGCGCCCGGGGCCCCGACCATCGTGACGAGACGGTGCTCGCGCAGCAGCTGGACGGTGTCCGTGATCTCCGCCGCCCTGCCGACGAACCGCGTCAGGTCGTCCCGCATCCCCGGCCAGGCGTCATCGCGCTCGCCGCGCACGTGCCCACCCCCCCGTCGGCCGGCTGGCGCCGACCAGTCTAGGAGCGGAAGTGCGGGAGTGCCCGGGCCGGGCACCTTGCCGGGCGCGCGGCGCTCAGGTCCGGGCGACCGCCGCGAGCACGGCGTCGTCGAGGTCGCGGTCGGCGAGGACGAGCCGTACGGCGTCGGGGTCGGGGTTGCCGGCATCGGGCCCGCGCCACACGAGCCGCAGCCCCGCCCGCTGCGCCGTCGCGCGCGACGCGGCGTTGTGCTCCAGCAGGAATGCGACGACGGGGACGTCGGGCAGACGCTCCGCGGCGAGGTCGAGGGCCGCGCGGGAGAGCTCGACGGCGAACCCGTGGCCCTGCTGCTCGGGGGACAGGCGGTAGTAGAGGTTGAGCGCCCCGGTGGGCCGCAGCCGCACGCCGCCGATCCCGACGAACGCGCCGTCGTCGCGTCGCCGCGTCGTCCAGTAGCCGATGCCGTCGCGCGCCCAGTCGGCCGCGAAGTCCTCCAGCTGGGCGGCGGTCTGCTCGCGGCTGGTGTGCCGCCCGACGGGGAAGTGCACCCAGACGCGCGGGTCGGCGTGCAGGTCGTGCAGCGCGTCCAGGTCGGCGGGGGCGACGGGCGCGAGGTCGAGGCGGTCGGTGGTGCGGTGGTCGGAGGCCGATGTCCCGGCGGCGACGTGCGGGCTGTCGTGCGAGGTCACGCCGCGACGCTACGGGCGGGTACCGACAGGTGCGCCACGAGTCGAGGTCACGCCTCGGCGAGGTCGGCCAGCGCGCTCTCGATCGCGCGGTGGAACGTGGGGTAGGCGTAGATCATGTGGCGCAGCCCGGCCACGGGCACCCGGGCCTGCACGGCGAGCGTGAGCACGGCGAGGATCTCGCCGCCCGCCGGGCCGGCGACGGTCGCGCCGACCAGCACGCCGGCGTCGGCGTCCTCGACCAGCTTCACCAGGCCCGCGTTGCCCGGCCCGTGCACGAAGCCGCGCGAGGAGGCGGCCAGGTCGGTGCTGCCGGTGCGGACGTCGAGCCCGGCCTCGCGGGCCGCGGCCTCGGTGAGCCCGACGCCGCCGATCTCCGGGTCAGTGAACGTCACGTGCGGCACGGCGCGGTAGTCTGCCCGCTCGGCGTCGTCCCCGTCCGTGCCGAGGATGTCCGCGACGGCGATGCGCGCCTGGTACATCGAGACGTGCGTGAACGCGCCCTTGCCCGTGACGTCGCCGATCACCCAGACGCCGTCGGCGGCGCGGAGGCGGTCGTCGACGGCGATCGTGCGGCCGGTGTCGTCGATCCCGGCCGCGGCGACCCCGAGCGCCCGCAGGTCGGTGCGGCGCCCGGCGGCGACGAGCAGGCGCTCGGAGACCAGCTGCGTGCCGTCGCCGAGGGTGAGCGTGAACGTGGAGCCGTCGTGTCCCACACCGGCGGCCCTCGCGTCCGTGCGCACGCCGATGCCCTCGGCGGCGAACCGGCCGGCCAGCAGCTCGCTCGCCTCGGGCTCGTCGGGGCCGAGCAGGCGCGGACCGGCCTCGACCACCTCGACGGCGGTGCCGAACCGCGCGAAGACCTGCGCCAGCTCGCAGCCGATGGCCCCGCCGCCGAGCACCGTGAGCGACGTGGGCGCCGCGGTGGCGCGCACCGCGTCCCGGTTGGTCCAGTACGGCGTGCCGGCCAGGCCCTCGACGGGCGGCACGGCGGGCTCGGTGCCCGGGTTGAGCACGACGCCCCGCGTCGCGCGGAACCGGCGCTCGCCGTCGGCGGTGGCGACCGCCACCTCGCGCGGGCCGACGAGGCGCCCGCGGCCGCGCACGACGCGCGCCCCCGCCTTCTCCAGCCGCTCGACGGCGGCGGTGTCGTCCCAGTCGGCGGTGGCCTCGTCGCGCACGCGCCGCGCCACCGGCGCCCAGTCCGGCGTGACCTCCACGCTCCCGGCGAGCGTGGCCGCGCGCCGGGCCTCGGCGAGCGCGTCCGACGCGCGCACCATCATCTTGGTCGGGATGCAGCCGAAGTACGGGCACTCGCCGCCGACCAGGCGCGCCTCGACCGCGACGACGTCGAGGCCCGCGCGCGCCAGCCGGCCGGTCGCGTCCTCCCCGCCCGGGCCGGTGCCGATCACCACGACGTCGACGGTCTCGACGGGCTGCTCGGTCGTCATGCGAACCTCCTCGCGCGCGGGTGAGTGGCCGGGTGCGCCGACCTCGGCCAGCGCACCACATCGGCGCGCTCGTCGCGCGGCGAGGACCGCGTCGGTGGTGCGGCCGTGGTGCGTCGGTGGCGCACGGCAGGATGGCGTCGTGCACGTCGTCCTGACCCGAGGGCCCGGCGGCACGGTCCGCGTGCACGACGGTGCGCCCCGCGCCGTGCCTGCCTCCGGTCTGCCCGCTGCCGACCTGCCCGAGTTCGTCGCGGCGGGGGAGGCCGCCCAGGGTGGCGGGCCCCTCCCGCGCTGGACGTGGGACGACACGAACCGCTGGTACCCCGACCTGCTGCGCGCGGGCGTGCGCGTGGAGCGCGCGCACGACCTGCGGCTGGTGCACCGGATCCTGCGGCACTCCGCGTCCACCGCCGGGTCGGCGCTCGCGGCCGCCCCGGCCGGGGCCTGGGACGCGATGGCCCCGACGCCCGCGGGCACCGCGCTGCCGGTGGGCGCTCGCCGCGCACCGCAGGACGACGCCCTCTTCGACCTCGCCGGGCCCCTGACCACGACCGCGACGTCGGCCCCGGCGGAGGGGCTGGACCCGGCCGCCGAGCTGGGGCTCCAGGAGGACGCGGTGCGCGGGTCGGCGGCGCCCGGACGGCTGCGCCTGCTCGCGGCGGGGGAGTCGGCGGGCGCGCTGGTGGCCGCGGAGATGCACCACGCCGGGCTGCCGTGGCGCGGCGACGTGCACGACGCGATCCTCACCGAGGCCCTGGGGCCGCGACCCTCGGAGGGGCAGCGGCCCGCTCGGCTCGAGGAGCTCGCGCGGCAGATCCGCGCGGCCCTGGACGCGCCGCCGTCCCTCAACCCGGACTCCCACCCCGACCTGCTCAAGGCGATGCAGTACGCCGGTGTGGGGGCGCGCAGCCTGCGCAAGTGGGAGCTGGAGACGATCGACCACCCGGTGGTCGCGCCGCTGCTGGAGTACAAGAACCTCTACCGCCTGCTCACGGCCAACGGCTGGCACTGGCTCGACGAGTGGGTGACCGACGGCCGGTTCCGCACGGAGTACGTGGTGGGCGGCGTGGTCACGGGCCGCTGGGCGTCGACGGGCGGCGGCGCGCTGCAGCTGCCGAAGGGCGTGCGCCGCGCGGTCGTGGCGGATCCGGGCTGGTGCCTCGTCGTGGCGGACGTCGCCCAGCTCGAGCCGCGCGTGCTCGCAGGCATGGCGGGCGACGAGGCCATGGCCGGCGCGGGCCGGGCGGGCGACCTGTACGCCGGCATCGTCGCCTCGGGGGCCGTGCCCACCCGGGAGCTCGCCAAGGTGGGCATGCTCGGCGCGATGTACGGGGGAACCACCGGGGCCAGCGCGCAGGTGCTGCCGCGGCTCGGGCGGGAGTACCCGCGCGCGATCGCGCTGGTGGAGGAGGCCGCGCGCACCGGCGAGCGCGGCGGCGTGGTCTCGACGTGGCTCGGGCGGTCGTCGCCGGCCCCCGGCTCGGCGTGGGACGAGGCGCAGGCCGGCGCGTTCGCGGACGACGCCGGCGCGGATGCGGCGGCCCGCGCCCGGTCGGTCACGCGCTCGTGGGGCAGGTTCACCCGCAACTTCGTGGTGCAGGGCACGGCGGCGGAGTGGGCGCTGTGCTGGATGGCGTCGATCCGGCGTCGGCTGTGGGCGCTCGGCACGGCGCCGGGGGCCCGGGCGGGCCTGGCACCCGCGCCGTTCGCCGACCGGCCCCACCTCGCGTTCTTCCTGCACGACGAGGTCGTGGTGCACGCGCCGCTCGAGCTCGCCGACGCCGTCGCCGCCGAGGTGCGGGCCGCGGCCGAGGAGGCCGGACGGCTGCTGTTCGGCGACTTCCCGGTCGACTTCCCGCTGACGGTCGCGACGGTCGACTCGTACGCGGAGGCCAAGTAGCCGTCCCCGGCTTTAGGGTCGGGCCATGGCCACCGGCACCGCAGACAGCACCGCACCCAGCACCCCGGCCCTGCGCGACGTCGTCGCCGTCCTGGAGGACCTGTACCCGCCGGCGACGGCGGAGGGCTGGGACGCCGTCGGGCTGGCCCTGGGCGACCCGGCCGCGCCGGTGCGCAAGGTGCTGCTCGCCGTCGACCCCGTGGCCGACGTCGTCGACGAGGCGATCGCGTGGGGCGCGGACCTGCTGATCACCCACCACCCGCTGTTCCTGCGGCCGGTGCACTCGGTGGCGGCCACGACCTTCAAGGGCGACGTCGTGCACCGGCTGCTGACGGCCGGTTGCGGCCTGTACGTCGCGCACACCAACGCCGACGCCGCGCCGCGCGGGGTCGCGGACGCGCTGGCCGACCTCGTCGGCATCGCCGACCGGCGCCCCCTCGTGGTGGGCGACGACGCCGACGGAGTCGAGCGCGGGATCGGGCGCGTGGGGCGGCTCGCCGAGCCGACGACGCTGGGGGCGTTCGCCGAGCGTGTCGCCTCCGTGCTGCCCGCCACGGCGCAGGGCGTGCGGGTGGCGGGCGACCCGGACGCCCCGGTCGCGACGGCCGCCGTCGTGGGCGGGTCGGGGGACTCGCTGTTCGACGCCGTCCGCGCGGCCGCCGTCGACGTGTACGTGACCGCGGACCTGCGCCACCACCCGGCCTCCGAGCTGCGCGAGCGCGCCGTCTTCGAGGCCCGCGGCACGGGCGGCGCGGCGGCGACGCCGTACCTCGTGGACGTGGCGCACTTCGCGAGCGAGTGGCCATGGCTGCGGTACGCCTCCGAGGATCTTCTGGCGCGGCTGCCAGAGGGTACGGTGACCACCAGGGTGAGCACGATCGGCACCGACCCGTGGACCGCGCGGGTGGCGAGCACGGCTCGTTGACGCCGCCGGGCGCCCCACCAGCTGAACACACGCGAGAGGACCCACCCGTGGCCACTGCACCGTCCGAGGACCAGCGCCGACTGCTCGAGGTCCAGGCCCTCGACACGCGGCTGCAGCAGCTCGTCCACCAGCGCCGGAACCACCCGTCGCTGGCCACGATCGCCGAGCTCGACGGTCGTATGGGCGACCTGCACACGTCGCTCGTCGACTCCCGCACCGCGGTGGGCGACCTCGAGCGCGAGGTCGCGAAGGCGGAGGCCGACGTCGCGCAGGTGCGCACGCGCGCGACGAAGGACCAGCAGAAGCTCGACTCCGGCGCCCTGTCCGCGAAGGACTCCCAGGCGCTCGTCAGCGAGCTCGAGTCCCTCGCGCGACGGCAGTCGGTGCTGGAGGACACGGAGCTCGAGGTCATGGAGCGCCTCGAGGCGCACCAGGCCGCGCTCGCCGAGGTCGAGTCCGCCCACGCGGAGCTCCAGGCCGCCAAGGACGCCGCGGCCGCCGAGCGCGACGCGGCCTGGGCGGAGATCAACGCGACGGGGTCGAAGGTCAAGGCGGAGCGCGAGGCTGCCGCGGCGGGCCTCGACGCCGGCCTCCTCGCCCTGTACGACAAGCTGCGGGCGCAGCTCGGCGGCGTGGGCGCCGCGGCGCTGCGCGGCGGCCGGTGCGAGGGCTGCCGGCTGGAGCTCAACCCGGGCGACCTCGCGGCCGCCAAGGGCGCCCCGGCCGACCAGATCGTGCGCTGCGAGGAGTGCGGCCGCATCCTCGTGCGCCTGCCCGACGAGGGCGCGGCGGCCTGATGGCCCGCCCGTCCGGGGCGAGCCCGCTGGACCCCGCCGCCTCCCGGACGGTCGTCCTGGTGCGGCACGGCGTCACCGCCCTGACGGAGGCGCGCGCCTACTCGGGCGGCAGCGTGCCCGGCCCGCCGCTCACCCCGCGCGGGCGCACCCAGGCGGCGCGCGCCGCGGACGCCGTCTTCCGGATCGGCAAGGACCTGTGGCCGGACCTGCCGCGCGCTGGCGCCCTCGTCGCGTCGCCGATCGTGCGCGCGGTGGAGACGGCCGCCGCGATCGGGCGCCGGACCGGGCAGCACGTGCGCACCGACGAGCGGTTCGCCGAGGGCGACTTCGGCGCCTGGGAGGGGCTGACGCCGGAGGAGATCGCCGCCGGCTGGCCGGACGAGCTCGCGGCGTGGACGGCGACCGGCACCACCCCCGCGCCGGGCGGCGAGTCGTACGCGGCCGTGGGCGAGCGGGCCTGGGGCGGGCTGCGCGACGTGGTCGCGGCGGCCGACCCGGCCGCCACCAGCGTCGTCGTCGCGCACACCGTGACGATCCGCGCCCTCGTCGGCCGCGCGCTCGGCGCCCCGCCCGCGTCGTGGCCGCGGCTGCGGGTGCCGCCGTGCTCGCTCACCGTGCTGCGGTTCGCGGTCGACGACGGCGAGCCGGCCCTCGCGGAGGTCACCGCGACCGGGTTCCCGACCGACGTCTGATCCCGGGCCCGGACCGGCCGCACGAGAACCGTCCCGTCGTCAGCGTTTCGGGGGCTTCGGCGGCGTCGCGAGCGCGAGGTCGACACCGCGCGCCACCCAGGCGTGCAGGGCTGCCTCGTCGGCCGTGACCGACGCGGGCACCCCCACCATGCCGCGCATGACGCGCTCGCCCATCCGCAGCTCGTGACTGCCGTCGGCGAGGGCGTCGTCATAGCCGTCCGTGCCGACATGGACCATCAGCTCGTCGCGCGTGATCCCGACGGCCATGTGCGTGTGCACCAGGAACGCCAGGCCGCCGAACATCTTCTGCTCGGTGAAGTCGGCGCGCTCGCCGACGGCGTCGCGCACGCGGGCGGCGAGGTCCTCGTCGTAGGCCATGCGGCCAGTGTGCGCCGGGTGCCCGACGTCCCGCCCGCCGGCACCGGTACCCGCACCGGCGCCGTAGCCCCGTGCGGTCAGGCGATGACGACCTCGAGCGTGCGCGGCCCGCGCCGCGTGGTGGCGTCGTGCAGCGTCGCCTCGACCATCCGGTACGACAGGCCGGTGCCCACCTCCGTGCCGATGACCTGGCCGTCGAGCTCGCGGGCGGCGTCGAGGAGCTGGTCGGCGCTGGTCGGCGCGGGGCCGGAGCGGCGCAGCAGGTGCCCGGTGAGCACGCCGCGCGTGTGCTTGGCGTTGTGCGACACGACCGTGCGCTTGCCGTCGGCCTCGCGCACGACCCGCACCGTGACCCAGTCCGTCGCGTCGTCGCCGGTAGTGGCGGGCTTCCATGCGGCGAGGTAGGCGGCCGACCGGCAGTCGACGACGACGTCGCCCGCGGCCCGCGCGTCGAGCGCGGCGGCCAGGTGCGGGCGCCATGCGGTGGCGAGCTTGCCGACGCCCGGCAGGTCCACGGCCATCGAGAGGCGGTAGGCGGGGATGAGGTCGGCGGGGGAGACGGCGCCCCACAGGCCGGAGAACACGCGCACGTCGCGGGCGGCGACGTCCGCGACGTCGTCGGGGAGGTCGGCCAGGCCCGCCGCCGCGTACAGGACGCCCGTGTACACACGGGACGCGGGCGCGGTGGGCGCGGCCTTGAGCTCGGTGTTGCGCGCGACCACGTCGACGAGCGACGCGCCCACGCCCAGGAGGGCGGTGGCGTCCGGCCGCGCGCTCGTGGCGGCGAGCGCGTCGAGGACGGCGCGCCGCTGGTCGGTGAGGTGCTCCGCCGCCGTGAGGCGGGCCAGGTCGACCGGGGCGGCGCCGACGGGCGCGGGGGTCTTGCCCTCGGAGGGCGGCAGGCAGATCAGCACCCGGACACCTTAAGCGGGCGCGTCCGGCGGGTCGTCACCGGGGGACGGCGACCGGCTCGTCCCAGTCGACGCGGTAGTCCGTGACCCAGTCGTGCGTCCTGCGCGCGGCGGCCCGACCCACGAGCGGCAGGATGACGCGGTCGCGCAGTGTCCTGGTGACGAGGCCGGGGATCTTGAGGTTCGACGTGCGCTTCGCCTGCGCGACGAGCCGCTCCACCCGACGGCGGCGCAGCCCTTCGAAGGCGGCGAACGCGGCGGCGGGCTCGCCGAGGTCGCGCAGACAGCGCGCCAGGACGAGGCCGTCCTCGAGCGCCAGCGACGCGCCCTGCCCCGACGTCGGGGAGATCGCGTGCGCGGCGTCGCCGACGAGCCCGACCGGGCCGCGGTGCCACACCGGCACCTGCGGGAGGTCGCGGGTGGCCCAGGGGCCGTCGATCGTCGGGCTGGCGTCGACGAGCGCGAGCGCGGGGGAGTCGTCGTCGGCGAACAGGCGCCGCAGCTCGGCGCGCCACGCGTCCGGGGTCCACGCGGCGAGGTCGGCGTCGGACGGCTCCGCGGGCTCGGGCAGGTTGGCGAACCACCACACGTCGCCCGGACCGCGCCGGACGTACGCGAAGAACGCGCGCTTCCCGAAGACCATCGTGAAGACGCCGTCGGGGCCGTCGACGTCCACGCCGCGCGCGTAACCACCGGTGTTGAGCAGGCCGGTGTAGCGCGGGGCGGGGGCTGACGGGTCGAGGATCTGTCGCGTGCGGGAGCGGATGCCGTCGGCGCCGACGAGCAGGTCGGCCGTGGTCGTGCTGCCGTCGGCGAACGCGGCGGTGACCCGGCCGTCGGCACGGACCTCGGCGTCGACGAGGCGACGACCGTGCTCGACCGCGATGCCGCGCCGCTCCGCCGCGTCGCGCAGGGCGGCGTAGAGGTCTGCCCGACGCACCGTCTGGCTGCGCACCCCGCCGCCGGGTGCGGACTGGGGGACGGTGGCCACCAGCCGACCGGTCTCGTTGCGCATCTGCATGGTGGGGGTGTCGAAACCCCCGAGGTCGCCGTGGTCCACGCCGAGCACCTCGAGCGCGTGCAGCCCGTTGGGGGCCACGGTGAGGAACGAGCCGGCGTCGTCCGCGGAACGGTCGTACGCCTCGACGACGCGGACGTCGAGGCCTGCCTTCTGGAGGGCCATGGCGGTCGCCGGCCCGGCGACGCCCCCTCCGATCACGAGTGCTTCCATGCTGACACCATAAAATGGCTAGCCATAAATTGGCAAGGGGGTCGATCGTCGCCCTAGGCTGTGCCCGTGACCGATCGACCGCGCTCGCCGCTCGCGATGGTGCTGCTCGCCCTCCTGGCCGAGGAGCCGATGCACGCCTACCGGATGCAGCGTCTGCTCAAGACCCGCCAGAAGGACGCCGTCGTCAACGTGGCGCGCAGCAACAGCGTCTACCAGGCGCTCGACCGCCTCGAGCGCGACGGGTACGTCACCGCGGGGGAGAAGGTCGCGGCGGACTCCGCGCCGGCCCGCGTGGTGTACGCGCTCACGGACGCCGGCCGCGAGGTGCTCTGGCGGTGGATGGACGCGGCGCTCGCGGCGCCCGCGCGGGAGTTCCCCGAGTTCCGCGCCGTGCTCGCGGTGGTCTCGCTCCATGCCCCCGAGCTGGTCGCCGACCGGCTCGAGGAGCGCGCGGCGAGGCTCGAGGAGATCCTCGAGAAGGCGGCCGGCGAGGACGAGGCCATGACGCAGATGGGGCTGCCGCGCGTGCTCATGCTGGAGAACGAGCACCTCGTGGCCGTGACCGCCGCCGAGCTGGCGTGGGTGCGCGCCGTCGTCGCCGACCTGCGCTCCGGCGCGCTCTCCTGGGACGCCGACCAGATGCGCGCCACCAGCGCCGCCCACGAGAGCGCCGACTGACCGGGCCGGTCCGACAGGTGGGATGCCCCCGGGACAGTCCCGACGCCGTCGGCTAGCGTCGCCGGGCATGGTCCAGGTGAAGGTCTACGGCAACCGGTCGGTGTGGGGTCAGCGGCGCGCGGAGGTCTCCGACGCGCTGCACGCGGCGCTGGTCGGGGCCTGGCAGATCCCCGAGGACAAGCGGTTCCACCGGTTCCTGCTGCTGGACGACGGCGACCTCGTCGCCCCGCGCTCCGACGAGTACCTGATGATCGAGATCGTCGCGTTCGCCGGGCGCTCGCGGGAGGCGAAGCGCGAGCTGATCCGCCGCGTCTACGACGACGTCGCCCCCGCGCTGGGCGTGGCCGCCGACGACGTCGAGCTCGTCGTCATCGAGTCGCCCGCCGAGAGCTGGGGCATCCGTGGCCGGTCGGGGGACGAGCTCTCGCTGAGCTACAAGGTCGACGTCTGAAGTCGACGTCTGAACCCGCAGGCAGGACCGCATAGACTGTGTCACGCGGACGAGTCGGTCGGACGGTCGCGTCGGCGGTGCCCTCGGGCGTCGTCGCCGAGGAACGTCCGGGCTCCGAAGGGCGAGGTGGTGGCTAACGGCCACCCGGGGTGACCCGCGGGACAGTGCCACAGAGAACAGACCGCCGACGCCGGGCGACCGGCGTAGGTAAGGGTGAAACGGTGGTGTAAGAGACCACCAGCGCGGCCGGTGACGGTCGTGGCTCGGTAAACCCCACCTGGAGCAAGGTCAGACAGATTGTGTTTGAGGGTTGCCCGCCCGATTCTCTGGTGAGAAGCACAGTCGGGTAGACCGCTCGAGCCCTGCGGCAACGCAGGGCCTAGATGGATGACCGTCGCCCGCGCCCGGGTAACCGGGCGCGGGAACAGAACCCGGCGTACAGACCGGCTCGTCCGCTTCATACGGTCTGACCTGCGGCTGGAGCTCGACCAGCAGGTCGACCGCCCCCGGACGGCGCACGACGACCCGACCGTGAGCGCCGACGTCGTCGAGGGGCAAGCGTCCGACGTCGTCGTCGACGCCTCGAAGGCCGCCGACCTCCTCGTCGTCAGGCGAGGGCCTTCGTCTTGAGCTGTGCGAACTCGGTCGCGTCGATCGCACCGGAGTCGAGCAGCGCCTTCGCCTGCGCGATGTCGTCGGCGGCGGACCGTGACGTGCCGACCGTCGACCGGATGTACTCGTCGGTCATCTGCCTCTGCGCCACGCGCTCCTCGTGGTGCCGCTCGGCCATCCCGCGGCCGCGCGCGATGAGGTAGACCAGCGCGGACAGCAGGGGCAGCACGATGAGGAAGACGACCCACAGCGCCTTCCACCAGCCGTTGAGCGACCGGTCGCGGAACAGGTCGGCGACGATCTGGAACAGCATGATCAGGTAGGCGAACAGGAAGAACCACCAGAGCATCAGCCAGAACCAGTCCCAGAAGGTGTCCATCGCGGGGCTCCTCAGGTCGGAGGGGCGGCCGCCCGGCGTGGCGGCCACCCCTACTGTCGGGGCGGGCGACGGCCGCGGCCTCACCCGCCGGGGGTAGTCGCGTCCCCGCAGGCCGGAGGGCATGCCGGCACGCTCACCCGGGGCGGGTGAGGCAGCCGCGCCGGGTCGCTGTGAGGGTGGACGCGCACCGTGAGGAGGCGCGATGACCGCTGCGCAGATCCCCCGGCACGCCGCCGGCTGGCACACCGCGACCGGGCCGGAGGTGTGCGCGCAGCTCGGCGTCGACCCGGCGCGCGGGCTCACTTCCGCGGAGGCCGTCGAACGGCGCGCCCGGTACGGCCCCAACGCGTTGGCCGAGGAGCGCCGCGAGCGGCCCTGGCAGGCGTTCCTGCGCCAGTACCGCGACCTCATGCAGCTGGTGCTGGTGGCCGCCGCGGTGGTGAGCATCGTCGCGCTCGGCGACGTCACGACCGGCGTCGTCGTCTTCTCCCTCACCGTGCTCAACGCCCTCATGGGGCTGCACCAGGAGGGCAAGGCCGCCCAGAGCGTGGCGGCGCTGCGCGAGATGCTCGTGATGACGGCCACCGTGCGGCGTGACGGCCGGCAGGTGCAGGTGCCCGCCGAGGAGCTCGTGCCCGGCGATGTCGTGGGCTTCGAGGCGGGCGGCAAGGTGCCCGCCGACGGGCGTCTGCTGGTCGCCGCCTCCCTGGAGATCGAGGAGGCGGGCCTGACGGGGGAGAGCACGCCCGTGCCGAAGACGATCGACCCCGTGGGTGCCGTCGATGCGCCGCTCGGCGACCGCACCGGCATGGCGTACATGAACTCGCAGGTCACCCGCGGGCGCGGCGAGATGGTCGTCACGGCCACCGGCATGGACACCGAGGTGGGCCGGATCTCCGGGATGCTCAGCGGCGTCGAGCAGGACAAGACGCCGCTGACCCGTCAGCTCGACCGGATCACGGTGATCATCACCGTGATGGCGGCCGTGGCGCTGGTGGTGGTCGTGGTCCTCGGCCTCACGCGCGGTGAAGACTTCGACAGCCTGTTCGTGGTCGGCATCAGCCTGGCGATCGCCGCCATCCCGACCGGCCTGCCCGCCGTCGTGACGATGCTGCTGTCCCTCGGCACGCGGAACCTCGCCGACGCGGGCGCCATCGTGAAGCGGCTCAAGTCGGTCGAGACGCTCGGCTCGACGTCGGCCATCTGCTCCGACAAGACCGGCACGCTCACGCTGAACCAGATGACCGCGCGGCGCCTCGTCCTCGCCGGCCGACGCTTCACCGTCGAGGGGGAGGGCTACTCGACGACGGGCCGGATCCTCGCGGCGGCGGGCGACGAGGGCGCGCCGCTGGACCAGGTGGCGCTCCCGATGGCGCTCGCGAGCGACGCCGTCGTGGCCGACGGCGCGTGCGTCGGCGACCCGACCGAGGGCGCGCTGGTGGTGCTGGCTGCGAAGGCGGGGCTGGACGTCGAGGAGACGCGCCGGGAGCACCCGCGGGTCGCGGAGGTGCCGTTCGACGCCGAGTACAAGTTCATGGCCACCTTCCACGAGATCGACGGCGCGACGCGATGCTTCGTCAAGGGCGCGCCCGACGTCCTGCTCGCACGCTCCGACCGCTACCTCACGGCGGACGGCGGCAGCGCCCTGCTCGACGACGAGGGCCGCGCGCGCGTCCTCGAGGCGAACGACGCCCTGGCGGGCGAGGGCATGCGCGTGCTGGCCGTGGCCCGGACCACGGTGGCCCCTGACACCCTGCGCGGCGACCTGCTCGACGTCGTGCGGGGGTTGGAGCTGGTCGCCCTCGTGGGGATCGTGGACCCGCCGCGCCGCGAGGCGCGCGACGCGATCGCCGCGTGCGCGAGCGCGGGGATCCGCGTGCGGATGATCACGGGCGACCATGTGA
Source organism: Isoptericola sp. NPDC060185 (assembly GCF_042728595.1). Taxonomy (NCBI): domain Bacteria; kingdom Bacillati; phylum Actinomycetota; class Actinomycetes; order Micrococcales; family Promicromonosporaceae; genus Isoptericola; species Isoptericola sp. NPDC060185. The sequence continues at coordinate 78,415 of NZ_JBHWYY010000007.1, forward strand.
CCACGGCGGGCGCGATCGCCGCCCAGCTCGGCATCACGGGCCGGGCGCTCACGGGCGCCGAGTTCGCGGCCCTGTCCGACGGCGAGCTCGACGCGCACGTGGACGAGATCGGCGTCGTGGCGCGCGTCGCGCCGGAGGACAAGGTGCGCCTGGTCGACGTCCTCAAGCGGCGCGGGGAGATCGTCGCGATGACGGGCGACGGAGTCAACGACGCTCCGGCGCTGGCGCGGGCCGACATCGGCGTCGCGATGGGGATCACCGGCACGGAGGTCACCAAAGACGCCGCGGAGATGATCCTCACCGACGACAACTTCGCCACGATCGTCACCGCCGTCGAGGGCGGGCGCGGCCTCTACGACAACCTCATGAAGTACATCCGCTTCCAGATGGTGGTGCTGATCGGCTTCATCCTCACGTTCGTCGGGGCGGGCGTGTTCGTCGTGGCGGCCGGCACGCCGCTGACGCCGCTGCAGATCCTGTGGATCAACTTCGCGATCGACGTGCTGCTGGCGATCGGGCTCGGGTTCGACGCGCCCACCCCGGGCCTCATGGCACGACGCCCGCGCTCCCCGTCCGCGCCGGTGATCGGGCGCGGGCTCGCGGCGCGGCTCGCGGTCGGCGGGGTGCTCATCGCCACGGGCACCCTGATCGTCGTGGGCTACGGCGAGGCCCGGTTCGACCTGACCGTCGCAACGACGATGGGCCTGACCGCCATGTCGCTGCTGCACGTCGTGGCCGCGCTGGAGTGGCGAGACCAGCGCGCCGGCGTCCTGTCGCACGACACGCTCGCGAACGGCCGGTTCGTGATGCTGATGCTCACCGCGCTGGGGCTGACCTTCCTCGTGACGACGCTCGACGGGCTGGAGCGCATCTTCGGCACGACGCCGCTCGACGGCGGGCAGTGGGGCGTGTGCGCCCTCGTGGCGCTCGGGTACCTGCTCCTCGTCGAGGCGGGCAAGGCGGTGCTGCGCGCCCTGGACCGGCGCGGCTAGGGCAGGAGTCCCAGCCGGCGGCCCTGCCGCACGGCGTCGCGCCGCGAGCCGACGCCGAGCTTGCGGTAGAGCGCCTTGAGGTGCGCCTTGACCGTGTTGACGGAGACGAACAGCTCCTCGGCGATCTCGACGTTGCTCGCCATCGTGGGCAGCGTGGCCAGGACGGCGAGCTCGCGGGCGGTGAGCGGCTCGAGCGGGGCCGGGGGCCCACCGGCACCGGTGTCGGGCAGCACCCCGCGGAGCCGCTCGGCGAGGGGGTCGTCCCGGCCGGCGACGGCCGCGGCCACGACCGGGCGCAGGGTGGCTCCGGCGACGGTGAGGAACGGCGCGACGAGCACCTCGGGGGCCGCGGCGCGCAGGGCGCGCTCGACGGCGGGCTCGGCGTGGCGGGCTCCGGTCCGCACGAGGACGGTCGCCTCGACGAGGGCCGCCTCGACGCGCGTGAGGTCGTCGGCCTCGGCCGGGTCGGCGGCCGCCAGCCCGTGCACGGCGCGCAGGGCCTCGCCGCTGCGCCCCGCGGCGAGCAGCAGGCGGGCGCGGCACACCCGGGCGACGGGGGTGGGCCGCACGACGGCGCCCCCGGCCGCCGTGCCGCCGAGGGTTCCGGGCACCACCCCGGCGGCCAGCGCGGCGTCGGTCGCGGCGCGGGCGCGGAGGTCCGCGAGGAGCGGCGGTACCGGGTGGGGCGCGGTCGGCTCCGCGGCCGCGGCGAGCTCCCGCCGCGCCCGCCGGGCGTCGCTCTGCCGCGCGGCGAGGAGCGACTCGAGCAGGTGCACCGCGGCCTGCGGCGCCGGGTCGGGCAGGCCGGACGTCGCGGCCCGGGCCTGGGCGAGCAGAGTGCCGGCCCGCGTCTCCTCCGCGCGCTGCAGCGCGACCCAGGCGAGCGCGGCGAGCGCGGGCGCGGTCTGCACGTGGCCGACCCAGCCGCGCGCGGACGCGCGGTCGACCACGGCCCGCGCCCGGTCGGTGCCGCCGGTGAGGCGCCCGTCCGCGACGTCCTGCAGAGCCCGGGCGGCGTGCGCGCCGAGGGTGACGAGGGCGGCGGCCTGCCGGTCGTCCTCGGGAGTGTCCGGCAGGCCGGCAGGGCCTGCGACGCCGTCCCGGCGCGGGACGGCGCACCACGCCCGCCCGGCCTCGTGGTGGGCGCGCGCGAGCGACCGGTAGGTCGCGAGCGCGGGGAAGGGGAGCGGCACGCGGTCGGCGGCGGCGAGCGCGGCGCCCGCGGCGCGGTAGAGGCGGCCGACGTCGCCGACGGCGCGCGCCGCGGTGGCCTCGAGGTCCTCCAGGAGTACTGCCGCGCCGGGCTCCTGCGCCGGGTCGCCGAGCAGCTTGCGCGCGCGCCCGAGGTGGTGGAGCGCGCCGTCGGGGCGGCCGTCGACGAGGGCCAGCGTCGCGGTGCACAGGTGCAGGGCGACGGTGGGCGTCAGCGACGCGTAGGGCACCCGGTCGAGCGCGTCGACCACGGCCTGACGCCGCGGCCCGACGAGCTGCGCCGCCGCCACGTCGACGAAGACGTCGCCCACGAGCGCCCAGTCGGCGGACGCGACGGCGTGGTCGAGGGCGCGCACGGCCTCGCCGTGCCGTGCGAACCAGCGCGCGGCGGCGCGGTGCGCCTCGGCGCTGGCGGCCGGGTCCTCCAACCGCAGCTCCTGCTGCAGCATCTCCCGCAGCAGCGGGTGGTACCGGAACCACGACCCCTCGGCGTCGACGCGCGCCACGAACCCGTTCGACGCCGCGAGCTCGCGCAGCAGCCGGGGCGCGGGGGCGCCAGGGGCGAGCACGGCGGCGAGGTCCGCGCACAGGGTCGGCGTCACGCTCGTGCGCAGCAGGAAGGCCCGCGCCGTCGGGTCGAGGCGCTGCAGCACCTCCGCGAGGAGGAACTCGGCGGCCGACCGTTGCGCCCGGTCGCGGCGGACGGGGTCGTCGGAGGCGTCGAGGTGCAGCCGGACGCCGACGGGCCACCCGCCGGTCTCGGCGAGCAGCCTGTCGACGTCCTCGGCGCCGAGGGCCTGCCCCGCGACGGCGGCGAGCGACCCGGTCTCGGTGGGATCGAGGGCGAGGTCTCCCGCGCCGAGCTCGGTGACCTCGCCCTGGGCGCGCAGCCGCTGCAGGCTCAGTGCGGGGTCGAAGCGGGTGAGGATCACGAGGTGCAGGGGCAGCGGGTAGCGCAGCAGGTCGTCGACCGTCTCGAGCACCTTCGGCCCCGCGAGGTGGAAATCGTCCAGCACGAGGACGGCCGGCTCGGGCAGCAGGTCCACGGCGAGCAAGATCCGGCGCACCAGGTCGGGGGAGAGCCTCGACGGCACGGAGATCGCGCGGAGCGGATGGCCGGCCGGGACGGCACCCGAGCGGCGCAGGGCCACCAGGACGTCGGCCCAGAAGGCGGTCGGCGCGCGGTCGGCCGCCTCGAGGGTGAGCCAGGCGACCTGTGTCGCCCCCGGCCCGCGCGCCCAGGCGGCCACGGTCGTGGTCTTGCCCCAGCCGGGGCCCGCCGAGACGAGGGTGAGACGTCTCTGCCCGGTGTCGGCCAGGAGTCGGTCGACGCGCGGCCGGGCGACCGCGCCGGGGGACGGCGGAGGCACGGCCGTACGGGCGCGCAACGGCCCGGAGGCGTCGAGCCTGCGGGCCCGGTCCTCCGGCGCGCGGCGGGTGCCCACGGCGGCCATGGCCGCAGGCTAGGACCGCCCTCGGCACCTCGCGCGCCCTCGCCGGACGTCGTGGCCGGGGCGGGCGGGGCGCCGGGCCCGGGGCGCGCCGCGGTGGCCCTGGGCGACGGGCGGTGCGGGCCGGTCCGCGTCACCCGGGCGGGGTGACGCGCGCGGTGCGTCCCCTCGGTAGCGTCGGGACGACGCCGCTGCTCAAGGGCGTGGTGCCCGCGCCCGGGAGCCACGCACGGCCCGGGCGGCGGCGGTCGGGGAGCGTGCCCCGGGGCCGGTGGCCGGCGAGCCGCGGACCCCCGGCACGGCGCACGGCCGCGGCGAAAGTTCACCCGCGGGGCAGGGGTGGGTCGTACGGGTCGGGCGGGCAGGTGGTCGGCATGCTGTGGGTCGAGCTGACGGTCGTGGGCCGGGTGGGCGGCGACGCCGCGAGCCTGGTGGAGCTGGGCGCTGCTCGTGCCCGGACCCGCACGGTCCTCGACGTGTCCGTCCGTGACCAGTCCGCGCTGTACGGGCTGCTGCACCGGATGGCCGCCCTGGGGCTGGAGCTGGTCGAGCTGCGGACGGTCCCGGCCCGGCCCGCGGACGTCGAGATCGTCGTGCGCGGGCCGATCGGCCCGGTGGTGCGGGGGATGCTGGACGGCGTCGAGGCGGCGGCGCCCGCCGCGGTCACCTCACTCCGGGTGCGGGAGGCGGACCTGGGCGCGCTGCTCGCCGCCCTCGACGGCGCACCCTCACCCGCCGCGGGTGAGGACGGGTCGGCCCTCGCGCGGCACCGTGGGGCACGGAGCAGGGCGGCGGTCGTGGCGCGCGGCCCGCGGACGGGAGGACCACCCATGGACCCGACAGTCGAGGGCACGGGATCCGACGAGATGGGCCCCATCGACTACCTCGTCGTGGAGTTCCCGCAGAACCGGCTCGACGGGCGCGCGCTGCCGCTCCTCGTCGACCTCGTGGACCGCGGGATCATCCGCGTGCTCGACCTCGTCTTCGTCCGCAAGAGCGCGGACGGGGTGGTGACGACGGTCGACCTGGAGGACATCGAGGTCGAGGGGGACTTCGACGTGTCGGTGTTCCGTGGCGCGTCGTCGGGCCTGCTCGACGAGGACGACCTCACGGAGGCGGGGGGAGTGCTCGACCCGGGCAGCTCCGCCGGCGTCCTCGTCTACGAGAACGCGTGGGCGGGGCCGTTCGCCGCCGCGCTGCGTCGCGGCGGGGGTCTGCTCGTCGCCAGCGGCCGGATCCCGGTCCAGTCACTCCTCGGGGCGCTGGAGGCGGCCGAGGCCCGCTGACCCGACGGCCCGCTGACCCGACGTCGGCGCCGCGCCCGCGCGGCGGCGACCACCGCTTCGTCGATCCGCACACCATCCGCCGCCGGCCGGTCGGCCGGCGGCGCCGACCCGAGGAGGTCGACATGCCCGGTCTGCTCCGGGGCGTCGCCCGGACCGCCGTCGTCGCCGGCACGGCCAGCGCCGTGTCCGGGCGCGTGCAGCGCCGTCAGCAGGGGCGCTGGGCCGCGCAGGACGCCCAGCGTGCCCAGGAGGCGGGGTACGGCGGGTACCCGCCGGCGCCTGCGTACGCCCAGCCCGCCTACGCCCCGCCCCCGCCGCCCGCTCCGGCGCCACCCGCGCCGTCCGGCGGGCAGGACGCGATCATCGCCCAGCTCCGCGACCTGGCGGAGCTGAGGCAGCAGGGAGTCCTCACGGACGCCGAGTTCGCGGCGCAGAAGGCCCGGATCCTCGGGACGTAGCGATCCGGGGCGCGGGACGCACCATGACGCCGTGCTCTGTGAACGGTCGGTAAAGAAAGTCTCTGGCGAGGTTCCGCACAAGGTTCGCAGCGGTGTAGCGTTGCGGGCGTCGCGACGACGAGGTCGCGAGTCCGGAACGCAGTGCCCGAGACCGTGGCACGCAGGACGCAGAACGTGTGGGACGAAGGTGTGGCAGTGACTTTCACCGACGAGGCTCAGGCCGGGGGCATCGCCCTCGTGGAGCGCACCGACGTGAGCGTGGTGGACATGTGGGGCGAGATCGACATCGCCCTGCGCAACGAGGCGAGCGCGGCGCTCGCGCGGGCGTTCGAGCGGGATCTTCCCGTGGTCGTCGACACCTCGCGGGTGACCTTCATCGACTCCGCCGGGGTGGCGTTCCTCGTCCAGCTCTGCCGTATCGGCCGCGACGAGGGGCTGCGCGTCTCGCTGCACCGGCCGCCGGCCGCGGTGCTGGACGTGCTGCGGATGCTCGAGCTCGACGTGCCGCCGGAGACCGGCGCCGACTGGGGTCGGGTCCCGACGGCTCCCACGCCCACGGCCCCGCACAGCCTGGCGGGCTGACCGCCCCGATTCCCGCGTCGGCGGGCGTGCGTCAGTGGTCGCGGCCGCTCGCCGCGAGCGCGGCGGCCCCGACGATGCCGGCGCGGTTGCGCAGCGTGGCGGGGATGATCGGCGCGCGCAGGTGGAGCAGCGGCAGGAACTTCTCGTGGTGCTTGCTCACCCCGCCCCCGACGACGATGAGCTCGGGGGCGAGCAGCATCTCGACCGTCTCGAAGTAGCGCTGCAGGCGCTCCGCCCACTGGTGCCATGACAGGTCGTGCCGCTCGCGCGCGGACTCGGCGGCACGAGACTCGGCGTCGTGCCCGTCGATCTCGAGGTGGCCCAGCTCCGTGTTCGGCACGAGCACGCCGTCCACGAGCAGCGCGGACCCGATCCCGGTGCCGAGCGTGACCATGAGGACGACGCCGTCGCGCCCCTGCGCGGCGCCGAACCTCTGCTCGCCGACACCCGCGGCGTCGGCGTCGTTGACGGCGGTCACCTCGCGGCCGGTCGCCTCGCGGGCCAGGGCGGGCAGGTCCACGCCCTTCCACGACTTGTGCAGGTTGGCGATGAATCGGACGACGCCGTGGTCCATCGGGGCGGGGAAGGCGACGCCGACGGGCACGTGCTGCGGGAGGTCGAAGGAGTCGATCAGCTCGGCCAGCACGCCGGCCACGGCTTCCGGGGTCGACCGTTCGGGGGTGGGGATGCGGCGGCGCTCGTCCGCGAACTCTCCCGTCGCGAGGTCGACGGGAGCCCCCTTGATCCCGGACCCGCCGATGTCGATGCCGAACGCGACCGGCTGCGCTGCCTCCACCATGGGCCCTATCTTGAGGCAGGATCGTCCTATGAGCGACACAAGCCCGGTGCAGTACTGGTACAACACCAAGACCGGCGAGGTCGAGGAGAGCCGCGACCGTTCCAGCTGGAGCCACCGGATGGGCCCGTATCCGACGCGGGAGGCGGCCCGCAACGCCCTGGACTCGGCGCAGCGCCGCAACGACGCGTGGGAGGACGAGGACGCCGATTGGCGCGGCAAGGCCTGACGGCGGCGCCCCGCTCGAGGGTGGATGGACCTGACGGCCGATGAGTCCACGCCCCGCGCGGGGTCGACCTCCGCATGACGACGACTGTCGAGGCGAACGGCGTCCGGCTGGGCGTGGAGCACTTCGGGGACGCGGCGGCTCCGCTGGTCCTGTGCGCGGGCGGGACGACGATGCTCTCGTGGCCCGACGCGGTGTGCGAGGCGGTGGCCCGCGGAGGGCGGCACGTCGTGCGGTACGACCTGCGGGACGCGGGCGCGTCGACGACGGCTGATCCGGATGCCCCGGGCTACACCCTGCGCGACCTCGCCGCCGACGCCGCGGCGCTCGCCCGGGAGCTGGACGACCGGCTGGCCCACCTGGCGGGCGTCGGCGTCGGCGGCATGGTCGCCCAGGTCGCCGCGCTCGACCACCCGGAGGCGTTCGCGGCGCTGACGCTGGTGGGGACGCGCGCCGTCGCGCCGGGACCGGTCGACGACGACCTGCCCGACCACGACGCCGCGACGATGGGCCGGCTGTTCTCGCGGCCGATGCCGGACTGGGCGGACCGGGAGGCCGTCGCCGAGCATGCCGCCGCGAGCGCCGAGATTCTCGGGGACGACCCGGCGGCGGCCCGCGCTCTCGCCGGGCGCGTCTGGGACCGCACGCCGGGCACGGCCCCCGCCGTGCAGCGGGCCAACCAGCTGGGCACGGTGTTCGCCGTGCTCGACTGCTCGCCGCGGTGGCGGGAGCGCCTCTCGGAGGTCGCCGTGCCGGCGCTGGTGGTGCACGGCCGGCGTGACCCGTTCTTCCCGGTCGGCAACGCGGACGCGCTCGCCCGCGAGATCTCGGGCGCGCGGCTGCTGGTGCTCGAGGACGCGTCGACGGCGGTCCCGGACGAGGACGCGGGCGGGGTGGCGGCGGCGATGCTCGCCCTGGAGGACGGGTAGCGGCGTCGCCTACGCGTCGTCGACGGCGTCGTCGATGCCCTCGTGGATCCGCAGCAGGAGCCCGTGCAGCACGGCGCGCTCCTGCACGGACAGCGGGGCCAGGACCTCGTCCTGGACGGCGGCGGCGTCCTGCCGCAGCGCGGCGAGGAGCCGCACTCCGGGCGGAGTGAGCGCGAGGACGACGCGGCGCCGGTCGGCGGGGTCGCGGTCGCGGCTCACCAGGCCGCGCCCCGCGAGCTCGTCCACGACCTTCGTCACGTCGCTGGGGTGGATGCCGAACCGGGCGCCGACGTCGCGCTGGGACTGGGGCCCGACGTCGTCGAGCGTCGCCAGCACCGCCAGGTCCCACAGCCGCAGCCCGCGCTCGCCCAGCCGGTGGGCCAGGCGGGCGCGGGCGCGCTTGCCCGTCTGGGCGAGGAGAAAGGTGCTCAGGGCGGACAGGGTCGGCGGGGTCGAGGACACATCTCTACTGTAAGGTGCGCACCAATAGTTGGTCCGAACCTATGATCGGAGACCTGTGGACGCCCTGCACCCGCGACTGCTCGTGAGCCGCTTCGACGTGTGCTTCCGCTTCTACGACGCGGTGCTGCCGCTGCTGGTCGGCGCCCGGCTGGCGCGGGGCACGGAGGCGGGGCCGTACGCGAGCTGGGACATCGGGTCCGAGGGGGCCGTGACGCTCCTGGACCGAGCGACGATGGCGTCGATCGCGGGCACGGCGGGCCTGCCGTCCGACGCCCCGCAGCAGGACGCGGCAATGCTGGTCAGCCGGGTCGCCGACGTCGCCGAGGGCTACGCCCTGTGCCTGGCCCACGGGGCCGCGCCGGTCGCCCCGCCGACCGCCCGGCCCGAGTGGGGGCCGACGACCCGGACGGCGCACGTGCGCGACCCCGAGGGGAACCTGTGGGAGCTGCAGAGCTACTGAGGCCGCCCGAGCGGCCCGGCTAGCGCTCGAAGGAGTGCGCGGCGTCGGGGAACGTGCCCCGACGGACCTCGTCGGCGTAGTCCTGCGCGGCCTGGCGCAGCAGGTTGCCGACCTCGGCGAACCGGCGCGCGAACCGCGGCGACCAGTCGGTCATGCCGGCCATGTCGGTCCACACGAGCACCTGGCCGTCGACGCGGGGCCCGGCCCCGATGCCGATGGTGGGGATGCGCAGGATCTCGGTGGCGCGGGCGGCGACCTCCACCGGCACCATCTCGAGCACGACGGCGACGGCGCCGGCCTCCTGGACCGCGAGCGCGTCCTCGCACAGCGCCTCGGCGGCGTCGTCCCCGCGGCCCTGGACGCGCGGCCCGCCGAGGATGTTCTCCGACTGCGGGGTGAACCCGAGGTGGCCCACGACGGGGATGCCGGCGTCGGTGAGCGCGCGGATCTGGGCGGCCGAGCGGCGCCCGCCCTCGAGCTTGACGGCCGCGGCGCCGGTCTCCTTCATGATCCGCACGGCGGACGCGAGCGCCTGCTCGGCGCCGGCCTCGTAGGACCCGAAGGGCAGGTCGACGACGACGAGCGCGTGCTCGGCCGCGCGGGCGACGGCGCGGGCCGGCGGGATCATGTCGTCGAGGGTCACGGGCAGCGTCGTGGCGTGCCCGTGCATGGTGTTGCCGATCGAGTCGCCGACGAGCAGCAGGTCCAGGCCGGCGGCGTCGAAGAGCCGGGCCGTGACGGCGTCGTACGCCGTGAGCATTGTGAGCTTCTCGCCGCGCTCCTTGGCCTCGGCCAGGTGATGGACCCGCACGCGACGGCGGCGGGTCAGGTCGGCGGCGGGGGAGGGCGCGGCGGCGTCGGCGGTGGCGTCGTGACCGGGGTTCGACATGCCGGTCAGCCTATGCCTCCGACCCGCGGTACCGGATATCCGTCCAGGTCCCGGCCGGGGCGGACCGGGCCGCGTCCACGACATACCCCGTTAACACTTCTCGGGCAGGATGGGTGCATGGACAGGCAGCAGGAGTTCGTGCTCCGCACGGTCGAGGAGCGCGACATCCGCTTCATCCGGCTCTGGTTCACCGACGTGCTCGGCGTGCTGAAGTCGGTGGCGGTCGCCCCGGCCGAGCTCGAGCAGGCGTTCACGGAGGGCATCGGCTTCGACGGCAGCTCCATCGAGGGGCTGACGCGGGTCTACGAGGCGGACATGATCGCCAAGCCCGACCCGACGACGTTCCAGGTGCTGCCGTGGCGCGGCGACCGGCACGGCACCGGCCGCATGTTCTGCGACATCCTCACGCCCGACGGCGAGCCCTCCCTCGCGGACAGCCGCAACGTGCTCAAGCGCGCGCTGGCCAAGGCGAGCGACAAGGGGTTCACCTTCTACACGCACCCCGAGGTGGAGTTCTACCTGTTCAACCAGGTGTCCTCCCCGGAGGAGCCGCTGGTCCCCGTCGACAACGGCGGCTACTTCGACCACCTGGCGCGCGGCAGCACGCACGACTTCCGCCGAGCCGCGATCACGATGCTCGAGTCCATGGGCATCTCGGTGGAGTTCTCCCACCACGAGGCGGGCCCGGGCCAGAACGAGATCGACCTGCGCTACGCGGACGCGCTCACCACGGCCGACAACCTCATGACCTTCCGCACGGTGGTCAAGGAGGTCGCGCTGGAGCAGGGCGTCTTCGCGTCGTTCATGCCCAAGCCGATGGTCGACCAGCCCGGCTCCGGCATGCACACGCACCTGTCGCTGTTCGAGGACGACCGCAACGCCTTCCACGAGCCGGGCGCCCAGTTCGAGCTGTCCAAGACGGCGCGGCAGTTCATCGCGGGCCTCCTGGTGCACGCGGCCGAGATCACGGCGGTGACCAACCAGTACGTCAACTCCTACAAGCGGCTGTGGGGCGGCGCCGAGGCGCCGAGCTACATCTGCTGGGGCCACAACAACCGCTCCGCCCTCGTGCGCGTGCCCATGTACAAGCCGGGCAAGGGCAACTCCGCCCGCGTGGAGTACCGGGCGCTCGACTCCGCCACCAACCCCTACCTCGCGTTCGCGGTGCTGCTGGCCGCGGGGCTGAAGGGCATCGAGGACGGCTACGAGCTGCCGGAGGCCACCGGCGACGACGTGTGGGAGCTCACCGACCGGGAGCGTCGCGCGCTCGGCATCGCGCCGCTGCCGCAGTCGCTGAACGAGGCGATCGAGCTCATGGAGCGCTCGGAGCTCGTGGCCGAGACGCTGGGGGAGCACGTCTTCGACTTCGTGCTGCGCAACAAGCGGCAGGAGTGGGACGCCTACCGCGCCCAGGTCACGCCCTACGAGCTGCGCCGGTTCCTGCAGTTCCTGTGACACGTCCCGTGACGGCGCGGCGTTCCACCCTCACCGGCAGGCTGCTGCACGCCGGGTTCGCCGACCTCACGCGGTCGGCGAGCCTCTGGTCCGATGCCGCATTGCAGGAGGCGCTCGACGCGCCGGGACGGGAGGACGCGCTGCTGGCGGCGCTGGGGGCGTGCGCCGACGCCGACCTCGCGCTGCTCCAGCTCGTGCGGCTGGCGGAGTCGCCCGAGGCCCGGGAGCGCCTCGGAGAGCTGCTCGACGCCGCGTCGCCGCGGGCGCGCACGCGCCTGGTCGCGGTGCTGGGGGCGTCTTCCGCGCTCGGCGACGAGGTGGTGCGGCGCCCCGAGCTCCTCGACGTGGTCGCCGTCCCGGACGGCGCGTCGGAGGGCGCCGAGCCGGAGCGCGCGGCGGACGACGACGAGGACCGGGACGACGACGACCGGGCCGACGACGGGGCCGGCGCCCCCGGCCCGCGGACGCACGCCGGGCCTGCCGCCGTCCGCGCCGCGCTGCTGCGCGCCGTCGGGGCCGACCCGGAGGCGGACGTGCCGGTGGCGGCCGACCCGGCGGGCGAGCCGGGCACCGCCTGGCCCGACCCCGGCGCGGCCACCACCACCGACGCGCTGCGCCGCGCGTACCGCGAGCGGCTCCTGGCCCTCGCCGCCGACGACCTCACCGCGGGAGAGCCGCTGACGCGCCTGCCCGTGGTCGCCGCCGCGCTCGCCGACCTGGCCGCCGCCGCGCTGGAGGCGGCGCTCGCCGTGGCGCGCGCCGAGCTGGACGACCACGGCGCCGGCGTGCGCCTCGCCGTCATCGGGATGGGCAAGACCGGCGGGCGGGAGCTCAACTACGTCTCCGACGTCGACGTCGTCTACGTCTGCGAACCGGGGGAGGGGCCGGACGGCGGGCAGCTCGACGAGGACACGGCGCTGGCCACGGGCACCCGGCTCGCCGCCGGGCTGCAGCGGGTCTGCTCCGCGACGTCCGCCGAGCCCGCCCTGTGGCCCGTCGACGCCGCGCTGCGGCCCGAGGGGGCCCAGGGCCCGCTGGTGCGCACGCTCGCGAGCCACGTCGCCTACTACGAGCGGTGGGCCGAGACCTGGGAGTTCCAGGCGCTGCTCAAGGCGCGCCCGATCGCCGGGGACGCCACCCTCGGGCACGACTACCGCGCCGCCGTCGACCCGTTCATCTGGTCGGCCGTGCACCGCGAGCACTTCGTGGAGGACGCCCGCGCGATGCGGCGCCGGGTCGAGGCCCACGTGCCACCCGCCGAGGCCGACCGGCAGATCAAGCTCGGCAAGGGCGGCCTGCGCGACGTCGAGTTCACCGTGCAGCTGCTGCAGCTCGTGCACGGGCGGGCCGACCCGCAGATCCGCTCGCCGCACACCCTGTCGGCGCTGGCGGCGCTCGCGGCCGGTGGCTATGTCGGGCGCGAGCACGCCGCGCGGATGGCGGTCTGCTACCGGTTCCTGCGAGCGCTGGAGCACCGGGTGCAGCTGTTCCGGCTGCGGCGCACCCACCTGCTGCCCACGTCCGAGGAGGACCTGCGCCGTCTGGCCCGGTCGCTCGGCATGCGTGCCGAGGGCGCCAAGGGCCTGCTGGAGCGGTGGCGCGCGACCCGCCGCGAGGTGCGCGCCCTGCACGAGGAGGTCTTCTACCGGCCGCTGCTGCCGGCGTCGGCGCAGTTGTCGGACGCGGAGCTCTCGCTCTCGCCCGGGGTGGCGCGCGAGCGCTTCGCCGCGGTCGGGTACCGCGACCCCGACGGCGCGCTGCGGCACGTGGCCGCGCTGACGTCGGGCACGTCGCGGCGCGCGGCGCTGCAGCGCCAGCTGCTGCCCGTGCTGCTCGGCTGGTTCGCCGAGGGGGCCGACCCGGACGCGGGGCTGCTGGCGTTCCGCAAGCTCTCGGAGGAGCTGGGCGCCACGCCGTGGTACCTGCGCCTGCTGCGCGACTCCGAGAACGCCGCCTACCACCTCACCCAGCTCCTGGCCTCGTCCACCTACCTCGCCGACGCGCTGGCCCGGTCGCCGGAGTCCGTGCGCTGGCTGGCGGACACGTCGGGCCTGGAGCCGCGGGGCGCGCAGCGGCTGGCCGCCGAGGTGGACGCCCTCCTCACCCGGGCCGACGAGCCGCAGCCGGCCGCGCGGCGGCTGCGCGCCCTGCGCCGCCGCGAGCTCGCCCGCACCGGTGCCGCGGAGGTGCTCGGCCTGCTGCCGCCGGTCGACGCCGCGGCCGCGATCTCCGACGCGGCCGACGTCGCGCTGGTCGGCGGGCTGCGGGTCGCCGGGCACGCCGCCCGCGCCGAGCTCGGCCTCGGCCCGTCGCCGGACGCCGACCCGACCCGGATGCTCGTGGTCGCGATGGGCCGGCTCGGAGGCCGCGAGATGGGCTACGGCTCCGACGCGGACGTGATGTTCGTGCACGACCCTCTGCCCGGCGTCGAGCCGAAGCTCGCCCAGGACTTCGCCACCCGCGTCGCCACGCGGCTGCGGGCGCTGCTGTCCGAGGTCGGGCCCGAGCCCGCCCTTCCCGTCGACGCGGACCTGCGGCCAGAGGGCCGGCAGGGTCCGCTGGTGCGCACCCTCGCCTCATACGCCGAGTACTACGAGCGGTGGTCCAGCGGGTGGGAGGCGCAGGCGCTGCTGCGCGCCCGGCCGGTGGCGGGCGACGTCGCGGGCGAGGGCTCGATCGGTGCGCGGTTCGAGGCGGTCGTCGACCCGCTGCGCTACCCCGACGGCGGGCTCGACGACGCCCGGGTGCGCGAGGTGCGGCGCATCAAGGCGCGGGTCGAGGCGGAGCGGCTGCCGCGCGGGGCCGACCCGGCGCGACACCTCAAGCTCGGCCGGGGCGGCGTCTCCGACGTGGAGTGGACCGCGCAGCTCCTGCAGCTCCAGCACGCCGCGGCGGTGCCGGGCCTGCGCACCACCGGCACGGTCGCGGCGCTCGACGCCGCGGAGCGCGCCGGCCTGCTCGACGCCGAGGACGCGGCGCAGCTGCGCGACGCGTGGGTGCTCGCGTCGCGGCTGCGGTCGGCCGTCGTGCTCTGGTCCGGGCGCACCACCGGCGCGCAGGTGGACCAGCTGCCGCACGACTCCCGCGACCTCACCGGCGTCGCCGACCTGCTCGGCGACGTCGGCACCGGGGGAGAGCTCGAGGAGCTCTACCTGCGCACCGCCCGTCGCGCCCGCGCCGTCGTGGAGCGCGTCTTCTACGGCGAGGAGTGACGGCCGAGGTAGTCCCGTCCTCGCCCAGGTAGTCCCGAGCCCCGCGAGGTAGTTCCGTTCTCGCCGAGGTAGTTCCGGATGGGCCGAGGTCGTCCCACGCGCGGCAGAGGCCGTTGCTCGTGACACGTGACCTCGCTAGGTTTGCGAGGTGCGGTGACTAATCCGCTCTCAATGCCGAGAGACAGGGAACTTCATGACGCAACACCGAACCGTCCAGCGTGGCCTCGCGGCCGCGGCGGGTCTGCTCGTCGGCCTGGTGGGCATGCTCGCCCCCGCGGCGTCGGCCTCCGCCGCCGAAGGAGCGGGCGAGCCCGCGTGCCCGGCGACCTGGTCGTCCACGACGGCCTACGGCGGCGGCCGGACGGCGGCGCACCACGGGCGCGCGTGGGAGGCCCGCTGGTGGACGCAGGGCAACACCCCCGGTTCGACGGGCGTGTGGGTCGACCAGGGGCCGTGCGCGGACGGGGGCGACGACTTCGTCGTGAGCCGGGCGGAGTTCGACGCGCTCTTCCCGGACCGGGACCCGTTCTACACGTACGACGGGCTCGTGGACGCCCTCGGCGCGTACCCGGCCTTCGCCAGCACCGGCACCGAGACGACGCGCACGCGCGAGGTGGCGGCGTTCCTCACCCACGCCGACTTCGAGTCCGTGGGGCTTCGGTACGTCAAGGAGATCAACGAGGCCAACTACTGGATCAAGTGCGACCGGTCCCAGCCGTTCGGCTGCCCGGCCGGCCAGGAGGCGTACTACGGCCGCGGGCCGATCATGTTCAGCTGGAACTTCAACTACAAGGCCGCGGGCGACGCCCTCGGGATCGACCTGCTGAACGACCCCTGGCTCGTCGAGACCGACCCGTCGATCGCCTGGCAGACCGCCCTCTGGTACTGGAACACGCAGAACGGCCCGGGCGTGATGACCTCCCACGAGGCGATGGTCAGCGGCGCCGGGTTCGGACAGACCATCAACTCCCTCAACGGGGCGCTGGAGTGCGGTGGCGGCAACCCCGCGTCGGTCGACGCGCGGGTCGAGCGCTACGAGCGCATCACCGGTGTGCTCGGCGTCTCGCCGGGCTCGGGACTGCGCTGCTGAGCAGGGCTCCCGCGAGCGCCCGTGGGTACGGCAGAATCTGGGACATGCAACGACCCATGCCGTCGCCCGCGGGCGTCTCGCCCGCCTGCTCGCACCCGGTGGGAGCGGTCGCGTGAGCGCCGGCCTCCTCGGCCTGCTCGACGACGTCGCCGCGATCGCGAAGCTCGCCGCCGCGTCCCTGGACGACGTCGGCGCCGCCGCCGCGAAGGCGACGGCGAAGGCCGCGGGCGTCGTCGTCGACGACACCGCCGTGACGCCGCAGTACGTGCACGGTGTCGCCGCGAACCGCGAGATCCCGATCGTCAAGAAGATCGCCAAGGGCTCGATCCGGAACAAGGTGTTCTACATCCTCCCGGTGGCCCTGATCCTCAGCCAGTGGGCGGAGTGGCTGCTCACGCCGATCCTCATGGTGGGCGGCACGTACCTGGCCTTCGAGGGCGCCGAGAAGATCTGGGGCCGACTGCGCGGGCACGAGGGGCACGACAAGCCCGCTGCCGCCGTCGGCCCGGACGCCGAGAAGACCCTCGTCGCCGGAGCCGTGCGCACCGACCTGATCCTGTCCGCCGAGATCATGGTCATCGCCCTCAACGAGGTGGCCCACGAGCCGTTCTTCTCGCGGCTGATCATCCTGCTGATCGTCGCCCTCGCCATCACCGTGGTGGTGTACGGCGTCGTCGGGCTCATCGTGCGGATGGACGACATGGGCCTCGCGCTCGCGGGCCGCGACTCCCGTGGCAGCCAGCGTGTGGGCCGCGCCCTGGTCACGGGGATGCCCAAGGTGCTCGCCGTGATCTCCGTGGTCGGCACCGTCGCGATGCTGTGGGTGGGCGGGCACATCCTGCTGACGGGCACGGACGAGCTCGGCTGGCACGCGCCCTACGAGTTCGTGCACCACCTGGAGGAGGCAGTCGCGCACGCCGTGCCCGGCATCGGCGGGTTCCTCGGCTGGCTCGTCAACACGTTCTTCTCCGCGCTGATCGGCGTCGTGGTCGGCGCCGTCGTCCTCGCGGTGATGCACGTGCTGCCGTTCGGCAAGTCCCACGACGACGGGCACGACGACCTGCCGGCGACGGACACCGAGCCGGCCGCGGGCCACGACGCGCCGGAGGGCGACGACCGGACCCGCTGAGGATCACTCGGCGGATGCGAGGGTGAGCAGCCGGAGACGGTGCCCGGCGTACCAGGTCGCGGCGGCGAACGCGCCGATCACGAGGGCGAGCGCGAGGCCTGTGCCGACGTCGGACGCGACCAGGCCGGACGGCGCGACCGACCCCGTGAGCGACAGGGCCCACTGCTGCACGCTGAGGTTCCGCGCCCCGGGCACGAAGCTGCCCACGAGGCTCTCCCAGAGCAGGGCGTACACCAGGCCGATGATCACCGCGTGCCGGGTGAGGATCGACAGGAGCAGGAAGAGCACCGCGTACACCGCGCCGGCAGCGAGCGCCCCCAGGCCGAAGGCGAGCGCGGCCCGCGGGCCGAGGCCGAGCACGACGGCCGCGACGACGGTCGGCACCACCGCGAACGCCAGCACCGCCCCGAGCGCCACGGCGAGCTTGCTCTGGACGATCGTGTGCCGGGAGACCGGCTTCGCCAGCAGGTGCACGATCGAGCCGTCGTCGATCTCGGGGGCGATCGCGCCGGTGCCGACGACGAGGCCGAACAGCGGCAGGAACGTCCCGAAGGTCACGCCCTGGAGCAGGGTCGCCGCTTCGGCCTCGGTGACGGGGACCAGGAGGCGCGCGAGGACGGCGATGCCGACGATGAGCAGGGCGAGGGCCGCGAGCAGCCACACGCGCCGGCCGCCCAGCATCCCGCGGGCGGTCAGGCGGACGACGGTGCCGTTCACGACGGGTCCCTCCGTGCGGTCGAGGTGGTGCGGGACGAGCTGTCGACGAGGTAGGAGAACACGCTCTCCAGGGACTCGTCGGCGGGGGTGACCTCGTACAGGCGGACGCCGGCGTCGCGCGCGACGCGGGGCAGGAGCGCGGCGAACCGCAAGAACTCGCTCGCCTGCACCCGCAGCCCGCCGGCGTCGAGGCTGACCCCTGCGGTCGAGCCGTCGGCCACCAGCGCGGAGGCGAGCGCGCGGTCGTCGCTGGAGGAGATGGTGTAGCGGTGGGGCCGGTCGGTCATGAGCCGGCGGATCTCGCGGTAGTCGCCGGACGCCGCGTGCCGGCCGGAGACGACGACCTCGATCTGGTGCGCCAGCTGCTCGACCTCCTCGAGGATGTGCGAGCTGAACAGCACGGTGCGGCCCTCGTCGCCCATGGTGCGCAGCAGCCCGATGAGGTGCAGGCGCTGCCGGGGGTCCATGCCGTTGAACGGCTCGTCCAGGAGCAGCACGGCGGGGTCGTGCACCAGCGCGGACGCCATCTTGACGCGCTGCTTCATGCCCTTGGAGTACTCGCCCACCTTGCGGTCCTGGGCGTCCGTCATGTCGACGGTGACCAGCGCGCGGTCGGCGGCCGCGCCCGGGTCGGGCAGGCCCTGCAGCTCGGCGCTCGCGCGCACGAGCTGGCGGCCCGTGAGGAAGTCGTACGTCGCCTCCCGCTCGGTGACGATCCCGAGGGTGCGGTAGATCTCCTGGTTCTTCCAGGTGGGCGCGCCGTCGAGGGTCACCGCTCCGGCGGACGGCGGCAGGAAGCCGCCGAGCATGTGGATCAGCGTGGACTTGCCGGCGCCGTTGGGCCCGAGCAGCCCGGTGATGCCCGGGCCCACCGCCATCGTGACGTCGTTGACGGCGACGACGTTGCCGAACCAGCGGGAGCAGGCGTCGATCCGCAGCGTGGCCATCAGAGCCGCACCCTCCGGTATCGGGCCGCGACCGCCGCGTAGCAGAGCGCGATCACCCCGAGGGTCACCGCGAGGAAGACGACGCCGGCGGCGCCGCCGGACGGCCCGGCCGGGGACGACGGCTCGGCGCCGAACGCCCAGACCTGCACCCCGTCCACGAGCGTCATCGGCGAGAACAGGCCGATCCACCCGGCGGTGGCCGGGTCGTCGGCGTCGAAGGCCACCAGGGCCTGGAGGCTGGTGACGACGGCGTAGGTGAGCGCGAGGACGGTGACGATGGCGGCCACACCGAACCCGCGGCGCGCCGTCCACGACGCGATGAGGACCGCGACGCCGGAGAGGATCGCGGCGAACAGGAGGGCGCCGACCAGCGCCTCGAGCAGGTCGACCGTCTGCCGGCCGGCGTCGAAGCCGGCGGCGAGCGCGCCGAGGTACATGACCAGGAGCGGCGCCGTGAGGAGGAGGAAGACCGCCGTCGCGACCGCCGCGAGCTTCGCGCGTGCGTAGTCCACCCGTTCCAGCGGCCGCGCGAGGTACAGCGGCAGGGTGTGGAACCGCAGGTCGAGGGACACGGCCTGCGGCGCGGCCACGGCGAGGAAGATGGCGACGGCCGCCTGCGTCACCATCGCGTACCGGGTGTACGGCAGCACCGGGCCGGTGATCGACCCCTGGCCGGCCAGGACCACGGTGACGACGGCGAGGATCACGGCCGGCAGCAGCATCAGGGCGACCAGGCCCATGGGCACGACCTTCGACCGCGGCGCGCGGCCCAGCCCGAAGACGCCCCGCAGCGTGTGGGTGTAGAGCCCGAGGGCGATCCCGCGTCGGCCGAGCCGCGGGCCCTCGTACTCGCGGTAGCCGATGTCGTGGATGACACCGGCGGGCGGGTCAGACGGCGGCATCGTCAACCTCCTGGTCGAACACCTCGGAGATGTGGTGGCGGCGCGGCGTCAGCCGGACCAGCCCGTACCCGCGGTCCGCGACGACGTCACGGACCACGTCGTAGGTCGCGTCGCCGTCGAGCCCGACGAGGAGCAGCGCGCCCTCGCGCGAGACCCGCAGCCCGGCGGCCGTCAGCGCCGCCGCCGCGTCGTCCGCGTCCGTGGTCACCTCGACGGCGAGCTGCGCGCTGGCGCGGGTGAAGTCGGCGACGGCGGACGAGCGCAGCAGCACGCCCGCGTCGACCACGACCACGTGGTCGCAGATGCGCTCGAGCTCGCCGAGCAGGTGCGAGGTCACGAGCACGGAGATGCCGAACTCGTCGTAGATGCGGCGGACCAGGTCGAGCATCTCGTCGCGGCCGGCCGGGTCGAGACCGTTGGTCGGCTCGTCGAGAAAGACGACGTCCGGGTCGTGCACCAGGGCCTGCGCGAGCTTCACGCGCTGCTTCATGCCGGTGGAGTACCCGCCGACCGGGCGGTAGCGCTCCTCGTACAGCCCGACGTGCCGCAGCGTGTCCGCGGCGCGCTCGCGGGCCGCGTCCGCGGGGAGCCCCGACACGCGGGCGAGGTGGACCACGAGCTCGGTGGCCGACATGTCGCTCGGCAGGCAGTCGTGCTCGGGCATGTACCCGACCCGTGCGCGCAGCGCGGCCCCGTCCGCGCGGATGTCGTGCCCGAGGACGGTCGCCGTGCCAGACGTCGGCGCCGCGAGGCCGAGGAGGATCTTGATCAGCGTCGACTTGCCCGCCCCGTTGGCGCCGACGAGTCCCGTGACGCCGTCGCCGACCTCGATCGACAGGCGGTCGAGCGCGGTGACCCGCGGGTAGCGTTTGGTGAGCTCATCGGTGGTGATGACTGGCACGAGCCCGACCGTAGCCCCGCACGTCATCCGCCGGAACCCCTCGCCGCCGCCGTTCAGGGGGAAGTCAGGGTGAACCCTCACGGCCGCGGGCGCCTCGGGTGCCCCACCGGCCGCCGGTCGAACTGATGTTCGAACCCTGGCTATCCTTGCGGCGTGGGACAGAGGGAGGGCCGCCCGAGCGGGCGGCCGACGGGCGCAGTCGACCGCGTGCCGCTGCGGGACGCGGCCGAGGGTGCGCCCGGCAGGTCGCGGCAGGGCGCGCACATCACGAGGCCGGACCGCGGCATCCCCGTGCGGGCGTGGATCACGTCGCGCCAGTCCGGTGAGCAGCTCGTCGAGGGCGAGGCCACCGCCTGGACAAACACCCAGGTGCACGTGCGGTATGTCGACGCCCACGGTCGCGAGGGGTTCGTCTGGCTGTGGGCGGGGGCGGTCACGCGGCGGTGAGCGTGCTGGGACACTGGGCGGCGTGCAGATCGACTTCCCGATGACGACCGCGGACTACCTCGCGTTCAACGTCCACGTGATCCGGACGTCCGCCGTCCTCCGCTCCCAGCAGACGCGGCAGCGAGCGGTCGCGGCCGCGGCCACCGCCTTGATCCTGCTGACCCTGATCGGCGTCCTCGGGGACGACTGGGTGGGTGGTGGCGTCGCCGCCGCCATCGGCGCGGTGGGGGTGTGGTGCACCCTGCCGTGGGCCAACCGTCGGCACGCCGTCCGCACCCTGCGTAGGCTCGCGGCCCACGACGGTCTCGGCATCACCGGTGACGCCCGACTGACCCTCGACGACGCCGGCCTCCACGAGACCCTGGGTGGCATGTCGACGACGGTCCCGTGGACCGGTGTCGAGCGGATCGAGGAGACCGACAGCCACGTCTTCGTCTTCATCGGGCCGCACGCCGCCTTGACCGTGCCGAAGTCCGCGACGCACGCGGCGCAGGCGCTCGACGAGATCCGCAGACGAGCCCTCGCGGCCGGGTGACCGTCGGCCCGGGCGGCAACGACGAACGGCGGCCGACCCACCCGGCGCCGTAGGGCTCCGGGAGCGTCGGCCGCCGTTCCGGCGACATCAGCGGGCCCTGGCGGGCCGCCGATCAGATGTCGTAGTAGAGCTCGAAGTCGAGTGCGGTCCAGGGGACACGTGGAGACCGTTGGTTGTGTTGGTTTGTCCGTTTCTTGTGTTGGCTTCGTTGGGTCTTGCCGGTAGTCCTGGGGACTAAGTGGGGATCTGAGGGGACCAACACGGACCGCTTCACCCGGCGCCCAGGGCGCCACAAGTGGCGGTCCGTCTGCTACCGTGACGCCCATAACCGAAAACGGCCCCGCCAGGTGCTACCAACACCAGACGGGGCCTGACCACCCAAGAGGACGGAACCCTCTCGATGGCTACCCCGCAGCATAGCGGGGGAGTGGCGACGCCGCCGCGACCCCTGCGCATCAACGCCCACGCGCCCCTCTGGCGCATCGTCGACGCCCTCGCGGCGTCCGGCTGGGGCGACCTCCGCGACGCCCCGCAGAGCGTCCGCACGTACCTCCTGGCCCTCGGCCGCATCGCCGACGCCCGGTCCGGCATCGCCGAGACCACCGACGCCCAGGTCGCCGAGCGTGCCGGGCTGTCCGTGCGCACCATCATGCGTGCCCGGTCCTGGCTCGAGGAGCGGGAGCTGCTCGTCGTCATGCGCCGCGGCGCCCGCCAGGGCCTCCGGGGTGTCGCGTCCCTGCTCTCGGTCACGAAGCGCGCCCTGGTGGCGATGCTCCCGGCCGCCCGCGCCGGCAAGGACGCCCGCACCCGGGCCCGCGGCGCTCGCCCCGGCGGTGCTCCCAACCTGACACGGTGGCGCGCCTTCCCCTCCTCTCGGAGGAAGACGGGCGCCGCACCGCGGCAGCCCCGGCCTGACGGCCCGACGAACATCCAGAAGCAGCTGGTCGAGGAGGCCGCGCACGCGGCCGCCAACCCCGTCCGCCCCGAGACTCTCGCCAGCATCCGCGCGCTCATCGCGCGCCGCTGACACCTGCCCACCGAGCACCACCACCACGAAGGAGAGACCCGATGTCCCAGCAGCGCACCGCCCGCCTCAACCCCGACACCATGCCCGTCCTTATCGTCGCCGTGCTCCTCGCCGCCGGCCTCGCCGCCGTCAGCTTCGCGCTGTCCTTCGCCGGGCTCGTCGGCGTCAGCTCCTGGGCCCACGTCCCGCACCGCCTCATCTGGGCCGTGCCCGTCATGCTCGACTCCGCGATCGTCGTCTACACCCTCGCCATCCTCGTGAAGCGCGCACGGCACGAGCGCGCCGTCGGCGCCTGGGCCACCCTCGCGCTCTGGACCGCCGTGTCCGTGGCCGCCAACGCCGCCCACGCCGCCGGCGTCCCCGACACCTGGCAGCGCGCCGTCGGGACCGTCGTCGCCGCCCTCGCCCCGATCGCCGTCCTCCTCGCCACCCACACGATCGCGGACCTCATCGTCGCCCGGACGGACGCGGCCGCGAGCGCCGGGGAGGACGAGGTGTCCGCGGAGTGGGACGCCGCGCGTGAGACGGACACAGACTCCCCGTCCGGGACGGCTGCGACGTCCGGCCCGTCCGTCGTCCGCCGGCACCCGACGCCCCGCCCGCGGGGACGCGCCGCCGAGCACCGGGACGAGATCGTCCGCCTGGCCGCCGAGGGGCTGTCCGTCCGGGCGATCGCCGAGCGGGTGGAGGTCGGGAAGTCGGCCGTCGCCGAGCTGCTGCGCCGTGAGGTCGCCGGCGGGGCGGTGACGGCGTGAACTTCACCCGCTCCAACGGATGCGCGCCCAGGGCATCGGCCCGCAGACTTCGGGTCGTGAGGAGTGTCCGGGCCGTGGTCGTCGTGCTCCTCGCGGCCATCGCGGTGACGATCACGCCCCTCCTGCCCGAGGCGGCCGAGCTCTCCGCGGGCCCCGTGAGGGTGGCAGGGACCCTCGGCCCTGGGCGCGCGCTGGTCGTCCCGCCCGTGGTCGACGACAGCGAGCGCGCCCTGCGGCGAGAGACGGCCCGCTCGGCCGTCGAGGCCCACTACGAGAAGGTCTATGGCGTGCGGATCACGCACACCTCTGCCGCCAAGGCGTGCGGGCGGCCCGTGCCCGACGACGGCGTGATCGGCTGCTACAAGGGCACGGCCGAGGGCGGTGGCGCTATCACGATCGCCGCATCCAGCACGACGTACCGCACCACGAAGGGGCGCTACTGGGTCGACCAGCTGATCCGTCACGAGGTCGCGCACGCCCTGATCCTGCGGACGTGCGACACGACCCGGCCGGCGTCCGCGGGGGTGCGCGAGGAGTCCGCCACCGACGCCTACGCCGTGCTCTACCTCGGCGCCGACCGCGAGGTCTTCGACAAGCACTCGATGTACGGCCCGATCCGGAAGATCGACTACATGGACGCGCGCCGGATCCATGCCGGGGACTGCGGCTGAGCGGCGCCCGGGCCCTCGGTCACCGACGCGTGACGGCGGACGCCCACACCCACGCCCAGCCCTCGCGGCCGCCGGCGTCGAGGTAGCGGACGCGGACCTGGCGCGAGGTCCAGGCGATGGCCCAGCCGTCGATCTCGGCCTCGCGCTGGTCTCGGCCGTAGGTGATCCACGCGGACACCGCGGGCGGCTGCTCCGGCTCGACGACTCGCTCGCCGGCGCGGGCGCCCTTCGGCGCGTCGATCGCGTGGTCGCGCAGCGGCACCGTCTCCACGGCGCCAGGCCAGCCTCCCGGCGGCGGCCGTCGCCTTGTCCCCATGCCGCCAGGGTAGAACACACGTTCGGGCACGACGAAGACGCCCCCGCCCACCCGTGAAGGGTGGACGGGGGCGTCCGTGTCCGGTCAGCCCGGGGTGACGTCGAGCGCCGTCCGCACGGCGGCGTCCTTCGCCTCGAGGAGCTTGCGCAGCGCGACCGTCCGCTCCGGCGTCCGGGGCAGCATCGCGACGACGTCGTAGGCCAGGCAGTAGAACCGGAACGAAACGTCGCGCAACGGCTCCTTCGTCAGGTGGTCGTAGGCGAACCACCGCAGCATCGGCTCCTCGTCCATCACGCCTCCCGCTGCTCGTCCGCGGCCGTCAGCGTGTCCGTGTCCGCCGTCAGGGTGGTGTCCGTGTCCGGAACCTCAGGCAGGAGGTCGATCGCCGTCCGGATCAGGGTCACGAGCGCGGCCGTCACCGCCTGCGTCAGCAGCAGCGGCCAGGAGATGTCCGAGAACGCGACAGCGGACGCGAGCGCCGCCGCGAGCGTCTGCGCGAACGTCCGGACGACGCGGTCGAGCACGGCCGCCCAGCGTGTCCGTCCGCCGCCGAGCTCGGGCAGGTTCGCGAGCGACGTCGCGACGGACAGCGCGGCCGCGAGCGCGAGCGCGAGGAGCGTCTGCCAGACGTCGTCCCAGCCGCCGCCGACCAGGGGCGCGAGGAGCGGGAGCGCGGCCGCGAGGACCGTGTAGAGGGCGCGCAGGCCGGCGGCGCGCCAGAACGTGAGGGTGAGGATCACCGCTTCTCCTTCCGCAGGGCCTGGTAGGCGCGCTCGGTCGTCGGGCCCCACACGCCGTCGGCCTTCACGCCGAGGACGCGCTGGATGGCCTGCACGGTGCGGTCGTGCGCGGCGCGGGACTTCGGGCCCCACTTGCCGTCGTCGTCGGCGCCGACGGCGCGCTGCGTGGCGGCGACGCCGTGCGGGAACTTCGAGCCGCGGAACCGGGACGCGGCGCGCACGTCCTCGAGGCGCTTCTCGGTGTCCGGGCCCCAGAGGTTGTCGCGCTGCTTCCACGGGAAGCCGACGGCCTCCTGCAGCTGCTGCACGCGCCGGTCGCCCTTGGGCGTGGTGGTGTACCGGTCGCCGAGGTTCGTGGACGCGGACACGTCGACGTGGAGGTGGTCGCGGTGGCCGGCGGCGGAGCCGTGCGTGCCGCGCAGCGCGTAGATCACGCCCAGGCCCATGCTCTGCGCGACCTGGATCGCGTACTGCGCCGCGGTGCGCTCGGACGCCGGCGAGCCCGCGGGCCCGTAGTTCAGGTCCGCGGCGAGGCCGTCGTAGTGCCACGACCCCTTCGTGTGCACCGGGTGCACGCCCCCGTAGTCGGGGTGCTCCGCCACGCGGAAGCCGTAGGCGTGCGCCCACTTCAGGAAGGCGCGCAGGGTCGACGCGCTGGCGGACTGACGTCCGATGCCCATGGTGAGTCCCTTCGGGTACGACGAAGCCCCCACACCGGGCGGTGCGGGGGCTGGTGGTGGGTGGTGGTCAGAGCCGGTCGGCGATCCGCTCGATCCGGCTCACGAGCGTCTCGTGCTCGCGCCGCGACTCGGCGGTGTGGCCGTCGAGCCGCTCAGCGACGGCGCGGGTGTCGTCCCGGTCCCGGCCGATGTCGCGACGCAGACCCCGGATCTCGGAGTCGTGCCGCTTGAGGTCGTCGCGCAGCTCGCCGACGGCCGCCAGGACGGCCTCGTGCTTCTCGTCGAGGTCGTCCCGGAGGTTGACGTCGTGGCTGTTGTTCACCCCGTGCGAGGCACGCCGTGCGTTGATCAGGGCGAGCAGGATCGGCACCAGCGCGAGGACGACGAGCATGAGGAGCAGCCACGCCCACCACGGCGTGCCCTCCGGCACCGTCGCCGTCATCCGGCCGCCGCCTCGAGCGCGGCGACCCGTGCCGCGAGCGCCGTGAGCTGCTCCTGCTGGCGTTGTACGACGACGGCGAGGAGGTTCGTCAGCCGGTCGTAGGACAGGTTGTCGGGGCGTCCCTGGTCGTCGTAGCCGACCCACTGGCCGAGGCCGGCGTCGTGCATGTCCTCCGCGATCGTGCCGACGAAGCGGCGTGTCGTGTCCGGGTCCTCGGCGACGTCGGTGCGGTCGCGCCAGGTGCGGGGCGCGAGCGCGTCGAGGATGGTCGCCGTGTCGACGTCGTCCATGTCGAGGCGCTCGACGTCCTGCTTGTACCGCAGGGACGACGAGGTCATCTTCACGTACCCGCCGTCGAGGACGACGTTCGCGGACGCGCTGGTCGTGCCCGCGCCGTAGATGTGCGGTCCGCCTGAGTCCACGCCGAGCGAACCGTAGGAGTCGCCGGCGGTGGACCACATGGACAGCCGGGCGCGGTCGTTGTTCATCCCGAGCTGGGTCCGGACGCCGGTCCCGTCGGTGGTGAGCGACTGCAGGGTGACGCCGTCCGCGCCCGTGCCGCAGAGGTACACGTTGTTGGCGTAGGCGGCGAACTCGCCGACCCTGGATGTCGTGCCCTGCCCGGCCTTGACGACCGTCGTCGCGTCCGTCCGGAAGATCGCCTGGAAGATGTCGTTCCCTGCGTCCGCGCCGGCGTTGTCCTTCTGCACCAGCAGGCCGCGCCCGAACAGGGTGCCGGTGGCGATCGCGTAGACCGGGCCGAACCAGGCCGCGGAGGACCCGTCCGAGTGCAGGGCGCGGAGGCGTCCGGTGGCGGGCACGGTGACGCCGGACGGGTCGATCGTGACGCGCGTGACGCTGTCCTCGATGGACCGCAGCGACGTGCCGGACATCTGGACACGGTCGCCGGACGCCGCGGTGCGGATCGTGGCGCCCGTGATCGTCATGCCGTCGATCGCCGTCGCCTCGAGGACCTCCGTCGTGACCGACCCGGCCGCGAGCTCGTTCGTGGTGACGGAGTTCGCCTCGATGTCGGGGCCCTCGATGCGGTGCGGCACGATCACCGACGACGTCGAGGCGACGGACTCCCGGCCGCGGTCGTCCACTGCCTTGAGGTAGAACGCCGTCGACACGACGGGCAGGCCCACGATCGGGACCGAGGTGTCACCCGAGTACAGGGCGGCCACCAGCTCGCCGTCCTGGTAGACGTCGACGCGCACGACGTTGCCGGGCATCGGGTTGCCGCCCACGGTCTTGCCGTCCCAGCTGACCGTCACCGTGCCGAGCTTGGAGAACAGGCCCGGCGCCGACGGCGCGGGCGGGTTCTGCCCGCCGTCGACCGTATCGTCGTTCGTGGGGCGCCCGGAGCCGCCGGCGGCCGCGCCGCCGGTGATGCCCTGCATCTTGCGGGCCGCGCGCAGCTCGGCGGCCATGACCCGGTCGTGCAGCACGACCGACCCCGTCACACCGTCCGAGCCCTTGCTGATCGTGACCTGCTGCACGCGGACCTTCTCGCCGGTGCCGGTCGTCGGCGCCATGATCCAATCGCCCGGCCAATAGTCGATCAGGGGCGCGTGCGCGACGTCGCCGGCGAGCACCAGCGCGCGCGTGTACTGCCCGCGCACCCGGGACGCGCGCTGCAGGTCCGACTGCACGAGCTTGCGGGCGGTGATCTCGTCCGTGACGCCGCCCTGGGAGACGTACCCCTCCCACTCGCCCCACGGGGTCGGCGCCGACGGGTTGTCGACCGTGACGACCAGGCCGCCGTCGCCGCGCAGCAGCGCCCGCGACACGATCTCCTCGATGGACTCAGCCGACGGCGCGTCCTGCACGTCCGTGCCCAGCCAGAGCCGCACCGTGGCGTCCAGGGCGCGCGAGAGCGCGGGCGAGTCCGCGTTCCACATCTGCAGCGTGCGTCCGTTCGTGCGCCAGTCGCACATGCCCTGGTCGGCCAGGCTCGACAGGATCACGTCGAGCCCGTCGCCGAGCTCGTAGTACAGCGTCGCCGCCTGGGACCACGCGGCGCCAGCCGTGTCCGCCGCGTCCGTCCACCCGCGCGCGACGGGGACACCGCCCCGGGCCGCGTTCTCGTCCAGCAGCGTCCGCATGATGACGCCCGCCGGCTTGCTGTAGAACGGTCGCTTGCCCGCCTGCTCGTCACCCTCCGGGAGCAGGCTCGCGGTGTTCAGGTTCCGGGCCTTCATCAGCAGCCACGAGTACGACGGCAGGGTCAGGCGCACGACGTCGCCGACGTCCGCCTGGTCGTGGTCGCGGGAGACGAGCACGAACCGGCCGCCGCGCGGCTCCACCCACGTCCCGCCGTTCGACACCTCGACCGCGACCTCGAGCCCCTGCTCGAGGCCGCGGCCCAGGATGTCGCCGCCCGCCGCGGCGCGGGAGTACTCGATCGAGAGCGCGCCCGTGTCGTTGTGCACGAACGACACGTCGAGCTTGAGCGGCTCCGGCAGGAACCCGATCGCCGACCCGCCAGGCTCGTAGGCCCGCAGGCGCACGTCGTAGACCACGCGGTGCTCCTCTCTACAGGTAGGCGGGCCGAGCCCGCACCACGACTTCAGACGCGCCCGTGACGGTCACCCGTGCAGCCCTATCCGACGGGTCCGTCGCGACCATCCGCGGCCACAGCTGCAGGCGACCTGCCGCCGGGTAGTCCAGGCCTGCCGTCGCCGCCTCGGGCGTGATGGTCTGGGTCGAGGTCGAGCCGTGCGGCGTGCCTGTCCATGCGTTGGCCATCCACGCCGCGTCCGTTGTGTCGCCGTCGAAGTAACTGACCTCGACGGGGTACTGCGGGTACTGCGTCACGTAGTCCCCGATGCCGGCCGCGATGAGAGCCTGCCCAGCGTCGTTCGGGTGCACCCCGTCTGCGTAGAGCTCAGGGGCGTCGTCGGCGTCCGGGATGAATGCGCGCAGGTCGAGGTAGGACACAGCTGCGTCACCGGCTGCGATGATCGACAGCCTGTCGTGGTACTCCTGCCACAGGACCGGATCGGCACCAGCCTGCCGAGCCATCCCCAGGAGCACCACCGAGCCGACGAACCCCGCGTTGCGGTACCCGGCGATGATGCTCCGCAGGTTGGCCTCATAGTCCGCCAGGCTCACGCCCTGCCCGTAGTCGTTGTTCAACAGGCCGATGAACAACAGGTCCGCACCACCCCCCGCGGCGAGTGCGGCGATCCCCGCGTTGAGGCGGTCTCCGGAGACGAAGTCCGCGGTGGAGAAGCCCGCGTGCGCTCCGTCCAGCACACGCACACCTGTGCCCTCGTCACCCGCATAGGCGTGCAACCCCTGAACGTAGACGGACCGGCCAGCGACGCTGCTCGCGTCCCGCGTCACAGTCACGGTGTGCGCCCCCGCTACCAGTGCCGGTGACGACCACACGGCCGACAGGTTGGTCGTCGCGGAATACGTGTCCACGAGCGTCGGCGCCCCTCCGTCGACCACGACCTTCATGACCCCTGTGCTCGCCGTTCGCAGGTACGCGAGCTTGAACGACGTCCCCGTGAACGTGAACGTCACAGTGGATGTAGCGTCCGTCAGGACGCGGGTGCGGATCCCGAGGCCCCAGCTCGGGTTCGTGCCCGTCGCGCCGGTCCACGAGACCGGCCACCCCGGGACGGAATTCGCTGGCGCGGCCGGGATGTAGGGGAACTCTGGCCCCGTCGGAGCCAGGCGCTCCTGGAGGAGCGACTGCCACCGCTTCGCGAGCGTGCTCACGGCGGATCCCTCGCTGATGCTGTCACCGACCACGAGGGCCTGCGCGCGGCCCGCCGCCACTGCGACATCCCACTGCATCAGCGGGCCGGTCCGAGAGCCCAACTGGGCTAGAGCTTCGGCCTGCGTGTCGCCGACGCCGATCATGACGCTGTCGACCCACATGCGGTGTCCCGCTGGGAGGAGAACGCCCGTCGAGCCGGAGTACGCCTGGACGTTGATGTAGGCGGCCGTCGCCGTCGCCGGGGCCTGCACCATGAACACGGCGCGCCGTCCGGCATAGAACGGCGCCGGCGTGACCGGGCCCGAATGGAATGTGTTGGCCGACCCCGTGAACGCGACCGTCGGCCGAATACCGCCGCCCGCGGCCGGGTAGCTCGTCTCGCCCGCGACGAGCGCCGCGAGCGCGACCCACTGTCCGGGCGTCACGGGGGCCGAGGTGCTCGCGAGCTGGGTGAGCGTCAGGTACGGGCTCGAACCGTCCGCCGCGAGCTGCATGCACCGCGACCCCGCGCCGCCGCCGCCCCACATCTGCGGGAACGAGGCGGTGATGGTCCCGGTGCCGCCAGTCGCCACCCACAGCGCGCCCGAGACCTCGAACGAAGGGTTCTGGACGAAGTTCTTTCGGACTAGCGCACCTGGCGGCGGCGTCCACGCGTCAGCGTCCTGCGACAGCCACGCCCGCATCGCACCTGCGTCGACGAACAGGTACCAGCCTGGCATCGATCCCGTCCACGAGATACCTGTCCCTGACACAACGTCGGTGACCACAGGGTTGTCCGGGTCGTCGATCCGCAGCACCGCGTCGCCGACTGGCGCTGTGGACCCAGCGAGCACCGAGACCGATCGGCCGAAGACTGTGATGGTGGTGTCTGACTCGGTACCGCGCAGAAACACGCCGGGCACGGCGAGGACGACCTCGAAGGTCGCCTCCGCGGCGGTAGTGAACTCGTCCGGGGCGACCGAGACGAGCACGGCCGGCGCCGAGGTGACGAGGCCGCCGGACGTGCGCGACAGGATCAGGCCGGGCGCTCCGAGCAGGCCGTACAGCTCGAGCGTCGCGTTCTCGATGTCGTCCTGGGTGGAGCCGTGGAGCCACATCGTGAGGGTGACGGTCGGTTCGTCGAAGACGGGCAGGCCGGCGCTGATCACGCCGTGCCTGCCCGGCACCTCGAGCGTGGTGCGCCGGGTGGTGACCGGCGGCCGCCACATGGACACGGCCTGCAGGCCCCAGCGCAGCGAGTCGACCCCGGACAGGCCCCAGGTCACCTCGTAGACGTCTGCCACTGTCACACCACCCCGATCGCGGCCGCGTACTGCAGCGCCTTGTTGGTCGTGACCGAGGTGGGCTCGGCCTGCGGGAAGTGGTTGATGATCTTGATCTCGACGTTGCGGCCGGTGCCGGCGGGGCCGGTGCCGTTCGGGTACACGGTCGAGCCGGTCGGCAGGTCGACGACCTCGGGGCCCTTCTCGCCGACGACGGCCCAGCCGCCCTGGCGGATGGTGCCGCCCTTGGCGAGCATGGGGATGTTGGGGACGTCGAAGCTGCGGCCGCCGACGCCGGGCACCCACCCGGGCACCGTGAAGCCGATCGCCCCGATGCTCCGGTTCCACCAGCCGGCGACCGCGTTGAACGCGGACTTGAAGACGCCCGTGATGGCGGAGCTCACGCCGGAGATCGCGGTGCCGATCCGGCTCGGCAGGTTCTTGAACCAGTCGACGATGCCGTTGAAGATGTCCTTCACCCGGTCGCGGGCGGAGCCGAACTTCTCACCGACGAAGGACGCGACCTTGCCGACGGCGGAGCCGACGCGGGAGGGGATGTTGCGGAACCAGTCGACGACGCCGTTGAAGACGTCCTTCACCTTGTCGCGGGCGGTCGTGAACTTCGTCCGGATCGCGCCGACGACCGCGCCGATGGCCGCACCGATCCGGCCCGGGACGGCCTTGAACCACTCGATCAGCGCCGTCCACTTCTCCGTGATCCACGTCTTCGCCCCGCCGAAGAACCCCTTGATCTTCTCGATCGCCTGGGAGAACCACGGCACGAGCGTGTCGGTGAACCACTTCCCGACGGCCTCGATCGCGGCCTTGATGCCAGCCCACGCGGCCGCGACGATCTTGCGGCCGATCTCCGTCTTGGTGAAGAACCAGACGAGGCCGGCCACCAGGAGGGTGATGCCGGTGATGATCAGGCCGATCGGGTTGGCCTTCATCGCGAAGTTGAGCGCCTTCTGCGCCGCCGTCGCGACCCACGCCGCGGCGGCCTGCGCCTTCTGCACGATGCCGAGGTTCTTGACCCACGTGGTCGCCTGCACCAGGCCCTCACCGAGGTCACCGATCGCTGTCCCCGCGAGGATCGCGTTGCCGCCCAGCTCGAGGAACTTCCCGGCGGGGCCGCCGATCTGCTCACCGAGGGTGGCCATGCCGTCGCCGAGGGTCGCGGTCCACGTCGCGAGGTCGCCGGCGGACTCACCCGCCGCGTCGAACTTGCTCCCGGCCTCCTCGGACGCCCGGCTGATCTTGTCCGCCGAGTCCGCCGCCGACTTTCCCACGTCGTCGAAGGTCTTCGACGCCTTGTCCACCCCGACGACGGTGAACTCCACTGCCGGTGTCGCCACGCCTACACCTCCTTGCTGATCGCCTGCTCGATCGCGGCGGCCGCCGCCGTCATGGCCTCACCGATGCCGTCCAGGAACTCGTCCTGGTGGTCGTCGAGCACGCCCTCGAGCAGGCCCGCGGTGGGCACCTTCTGCTCCACCCACCGCCACGAGCGGCGCGGGCGCCGGCGCCACGGGTACACCGGGTGCCGCAGCGTGCCGCGCCGCTCGAGCGAGTTGTAGTCGTGGCCCTTGTCCGTCGACACGATGCGGATGCCGGCGGACTCCTTCGCGCTCGACGAGAGCCGGTTGCGCACCGCGAACGTGCGCTTCTTCTTCGTGAGGTACTTGGACGCCCCGCCCCGCTTCGGCAGCTTCGCCGCGAGCTCCGTGCGCATGTCGTCCGCCGTCGGCGTGCCCGCCGCCCGCAGCGCGGCCAGCAGCTCCTTGCGGATCTCCTTGCCGTCGCCGACTTTGCGCATCACCTTCGCGAGCGCCTCGAGCGAGTCCATGCCCTCGATGCGGAAGTCGTCACCCACGCGCGGCCGCCTCCTTCGCCTTCTTGGAGACCTCGAGCGCGAGGTTGTAGAACTCCTCGCGCTCGAGCTGGGTGAGGACCATCCACGAGGCGACGGGCTGGCCCGTCGTCAGACACCAGGTCGCTATCTCCCGGGCGTCTGACCTCAGCCTTCCCCCGCGGCGACGGCCTCCTCGTCCTCGTCCTGCTCGTCGTCGGCGAAGTAGTCCTGCAGCTGCCCGACAGTCATCGCGGACGCCCGGCCAGCGGGGTCCGGCTCGCGCCGGCGGTGCAGGTCGAGGAACACGAGCGCCTCGACGAACGTCTCCTGGTCCTCCTTCGCCATCCGGGCCAGGGGCCGCTTGAAGACCCGGTTGACCAGGCCGCGCTCCTCGCCCGTGACGGACAGGTAGAACCCCTGGGCGGTGAGGTCGGAGGTCGACGTCTGCGCGTCGCTCACGCGGTCACCTCCGTCCAGGAGTCGATCAGCCACTGCACCTCGACCTGCAGCGTCTCGGACGCGTCCTCCGCGGCCTCGCCACCGAGGTAGGTGTCACCGCTGATGCCGCCGGGGGTGACGTTGAACGAGTAGTGCGGCTGCTCGACGGACGCCGCCGAGTTGCCGAGCGGCTTCACGGTGCCGACCAGCGGCGTCGTGTCGCCCGACGTCGCGATGCGGTACAGCGACGTCGCCAGCAGGTCCTGGTTCAGCGTCATGTCGAGACGCTTCGGGATCTTGCCGCGCATGTCCGCGAACGTCTGCCGCGTGCCGTAGTTGAACGCGATCGCGGACGTCTCGTCCGAGCGGTCCACTCCGTCGAGGATCAGGACCATGTCCCGCCCGTTGATCCGGGTCACTGCCATGAGGGGTCAGCCCTTCATCTGGGCGCGCGAGACGCGCGCGAGAACGTTGACGGCGGTCGCGAGAGTCGACTGCCCGTTGGTGGAGTACTCGGCCGGCTCGTCGACCGTGTCGGCCGCGAGCTCGTACCCGTCGAGCCCACCGATGGCGTCGAGCAGCTCGACGACCATGTCCATGAGCCGCTCGAGGGTGACGGCGTTGGTGCCGGGCCGTGCGACGCAGATGACGCGCAGGACGATCCGCCAGGACCCGACCTGCGGGCCGAAGCCCACGCCGCCGTTCAGGACGTAGCGGAACGGCGGTGACGCCTTCTCCGGGACCTCCGGGAAGGTGCGGAGCCCGGCCGCCGTGAGCGCGTCAGAGAGGGCCGTCTGCGCGGCCGTGATGGCGTTCACGCGAACCCCAGCGGCGCGAGGTAGGGCGACAGGACCACGCGGGCACCGCGCAGCGGGTCCGAGGAGACGCGCAGCGCCGTCTCGGACCCGTCGCCGGTGTCGTGGTAGACCGTCGTGAGGACGCCGTTCGGCGCCTTCGCCTGGTTGAACAGGTTCACGCCCACGCGCAGCACGGCCTCGTCGACGGCCTCGGTCGGCACGACCTCCGCGCCGACGTAGTCCGTGACGTACCGGTCCGCGAGCGTCAGGCATCGGGTCGCCTCGTCCTCGTCGGCGGTGGGGTCACCGCCGACCCGCTCGATGAGATCGGGGACGGTGACCGCCACGTCAGCCCCGCTTCTCGGCGCGCTGGCGAGCCGGACGCTTCTCGGCGGCCGCCTCGCCGGTCGTGGCCGTCTGCTCGGCCGGGTCCTTCGCGGTCGCCGTCTCCTGCTCGCCGGCGGTCTGGCCGTCGCCGGCGGGCTGCAGCTCGGGGCCGTGGTCGCCCTCGAGCGCGGCGCGCAGCTCGTCGACGTCGTCGATCACCTCCGCGGCGAGGCCGCCGCGGACGAGGCCGTGCGCGTACTCGTCGGGCAGGTCGACGATGTCGCCCACCCGGGCCGTGACGGGCTCGCCGTTGTAGAGCCCGCCCGGAGCCACCTTGATCTGCACCTTCATGTCGACCCCTTCTGGTCGTCGTTGGGGGCCGGGGGGGGCCCCAGCCGGCCCCCCCCCCCGGGCGGGAACCCGCGGTGGTGTACCACCGGGTTTAGGCCCGCGGGGGGGGCCCCACCCCCCCCCCCCCGCCCCCGCCGCGGCCCCCGCGGGCCGGGGGGGCCGGGGGGCCCCCCGCCACCGCCGCGCCCCCCCCGCCCCCGCGGGGGGCGCGCCCCGCCCCCGCGGCCGGGACCGAGGCCGGGACCGCAAGCGCAGCCGTGGCGGCCGGGGCAACGGTCCGGACGTCGC